>CAZZGS010001034.1:0-1972 GCA_964653845.1 uncultured Bryobacter sp. | reverse complement strand
GGCAAATATGGCTTGCGATGCCGCCTCCGCTCGAGCCCCATCTACTTCCACCAGCGCCGCAATCTCAAGATTCGCTACCGGCAGCATCTCCTTGATATGTGCAGTCCCGCGAGACCCAACACCGACAATTGCAACGCGCAGCTTGTCATTGGCCTGAGCCCACGATTGAGACGCCATAGCGGCGGATACGAGAAAAGATCGACGAACCATATTGCATCTAATCTTATCCTCTAGGGCCGATTGGCTATCAAATCGATTGCTTTCTGATTCCCCTTCGCCCGGGCATAACTCAACGCTGCTTCCCCGGAATAGGTCTTCAAATTTACGTCTGCCCCTCGATCTATCAACAGCTTTAAGACTTCCACATCCACCTTTCGGTCAAATGCAGCAAAGTACACTGGCACGCCTAATTGGTCGAGCGCATTCGGCTTCGCCCCGGCATCGAGCAACAAGCGAACCGGCTCGAGCCCTGCCCCAGGGCTACACTCAATCGCCACCTTCAGCGGAGCCTCGCCGTGCCCGCGACTTGGATCCGCTCCAGCCTCAAGTAGTGCCTTGAACACGGGCAACTGCTCGGGCGATTTCTGCAGCCGCAGCAATGCCAGTTGAATCACCCCAGCCCCGCCTTGATGCCCTCGCAACCCCGCCGCCGCAGCGGTCTTCTTGACTCCTTCCACATCATTCCGAAGTACTGCCGCTTCCACCTCTGCCAGGGAGACGGGTTTGAAGGCCATTTGCTGCTTCGACTCTTGCGGGTGCATCAATCTCCAAAATCCCTGCATACCAATGCCCGTTGCTACGAAGAGTACCGGGGCCATCAATATCGCCAGAGCTAGCAATTGCAGCGGGGTCGATTGAGTCCGCAGAAACAGGAAGCCCAGCCCAGCCAGAACTAATCCAGGTGCAATCAGCAAGAGGAAAAAGACAGAAAGCGGACTCGTATGTGACGGCCCCGCGGCAGCCAATCCCAAGACAAAAAGCAACAGTACCGCTGCCGTGTCGACTGCCATTGCGAGCCAAAACAAAATCTTTAGCAACATCATCAAAGGGTAAAGCGCAAAAACACAGCCAAATCGATCAATGGCCAACATGCAAAGATCGGCAAATACTCCGGTTTCTCGTTTTCGGCTTCTCGCACGACCAACTGATGCACTCGATAGAAATTATTGGCACGCGATGTATCATGAAGCCCAAGGCCTAAAGCAATGAAATTGATCCACCGAAAATTGATGACGGCAAGTCTGTTTATCCAGTTGACAACTGCAACTAGCCCCGCACAATCGAGCGAGGCTGCTCTGATCACCAAAGCAAAAGGCATCCACGACCGTGTCCTCAAGCTCGATACCCATAACGACATCGATCCTTCGAACTTCACCGCCGATTGCAACTACCTCAAGCGGCTCAACACACAGGTGAATCTCCCCAAGATGGTGCAGGGCGACATGGACGTAGCCTTCCTCATCGTCTACGTTGGCCAGGGCCTTCCGACGGAAGACGAATACGATAACGCCTACAAACAGGCCATCGAAAAGTTTGAAGCCATCCACCGCTTCACTGAAAAGATCGCGCCCGACTCAATGGGCCTCGCCCTTACTCCTGAAGACGTCCGCCGCCTCCACAAACAGGGCAAGCGCGTCGCCGTCATCGGCGTTGAAAATGGCTACCCGATTGGTACCGACATCAAACGTGTTAAGGAATTCTACGATCGCGGCGGCCGCTATATGTCCCTCGCGCACAACGGCAATAGCCAACTTGCGGACTCGAACACGGGCGAAGCCACTGGCTATCTCCACAACAACGGGCTCTCCCCCTTCGGCCGCGAAGTCATCGTCGAAATGAACCGCCTCGGCATGATGGTTGACCTCTCGCACCCCTCCAAGGGCGCAAACCTCGAAGCCATCCGGCTGTCGAAAGCCCCTGTCATCGCCTCCCACTCAAGCGTCCGCGCTCTGGCTGATCACAGCCGCAACAT
>CAZZGS010001033.1:0-1975 GCA_964653845.1 uncultured Bryobacter sp. | reverse complement strand
GCACGGCATGGCCGAGGCCGAGAGCTTCTTTTTGACGGACGTAGGAGACGTCGATCAAGTCGGAGATGGATCGAACGGAGGCAAGGAGTTCTTTTTTGCCTTTGGATTCGAGGGTGTGTTCGAGTTCGAAGCTGACGTCGAAGTGGTCTTCAATGGCGGATTTGCCGCGACCGGTGACGATAATCATGTTCTGGATGCCGGAATGAAGGGCCTCTTCGACACCGTACTGGATTATGGGTTTATCTACGAGAGGCAGCATTTCTTTGGGGCTGGCTTTGGTGGCGGGCAGGAAGCGCGTACCTAGACCTGCCGCCGGGAAGACGGCCTTTCGGACTTTGGAAATCATGTAGCTTTATTCTACTTAACAAATGTTGAGGATTTATTTCAGGAGTAGTTGGTTTTGGGGATTGCCTTATTGCTGAGATTTAGATAGTAATGGGGTCATGAACGACCCGAGGGTCGAACTCGCGACACGGCTCTTCCAGGACGCATACCAAATGCAGATGAATGGAGAGCTGGATATCGCGATGGACCTCTACAAGAAATCGATACACCTGCACCCGACCGCAGAAGCTTATACCTTCCTTGGCTGGGCGTATCGCTTTCAGGGGCGACTCGACGATGCCATCGTCGAATGCAAGCATGCCATTGAGATCGACCCGACTTTTGGCAACCCATACAACGATATTGGCGCTTACCTGATTGAGAAGGGGCAAGTGGACGATGCGATCCCGTGGCTGGAGAAGGCCACGAAGAGTGTTCGCTACGACAGCTATCATTACCCTTGGTACAACCTGGGGCGGGCTTATGTGGTGAAGGATATGTACAGGCTGGCGAGCGATTGCTTTCAGCAGGCGATTGATATTGAGCCTGATTACACGATGGCGAAGCAGGCGCTGGCGAAGGTGAAGCGGATGGTGCAGTAGCTCTGTTGCCCTTTCGATGATTGCTGGAAATGACATGTTGATTCGTGGCTTGAATCCTGCACTGGCTAATGGACCTTGAGGTAAGTGCCGATTTCCGCTGGATGAGCAAATGCTGGTTTCTGGGATGGGATGTTGGTTCTTGGGGGTGCTCTGGGGATAGCTTGGATGCACTGAGGCTCATGTGTCACCACGAGGATGCCTTGACAGAAGTGCCTATTACGGCATTGCCGGGGCGTGTTGACCTGCTCGACAAAATGAACTTCATCCAAGCCTAAGTTCGCTGTTTGGCTTTTTGGGAGGTAAGGTTAAACCTGAAGACAAACTAGTCATCGGCGTGGATGCTCAGTTGGGCTGGCCTGGGGCCTTTCAAGAAATTACGAATTCTGAGAAGCGGCTCGCCTCGGGCAAAACAACGAATTTCCCTTTTAATGCTAGCGCCCGCTTCATCGATAACCCGCTTGTCTTCCGGAAAACCGAACAGTTTTTAAAAAACAAGCTTGGTCTAAAAGATCCGCTAAGTGCTGTTGGTGATCGTATTGGAAATCAAGCATCCAAGGCGCAATATATGCTCAAGTGCATGAGGGCAAGTGGCAAAAGCTTCTATTGTCCCCCTTTCGATAGCCTTGGAAGCGGAATTACTTCCGTTACCATCATCGAGGTCTATCCGACGGCTTCGAAAGCTTCCAATTGTTACACAACCAATCAGACTCTCTGGAACAAGGACCGGAGATACGAAGATTTCAAGAAACCCGGAGATCGGAATGATGCCATGCATTGTGCGTTGACTGCTGCCTGCTATGCGGCAACCGTTGGAATTTTGAAAGATACATCTATTCCGAAAGTTTGGCTGCCAGAGAAATCGAGCATGTCTCAGTCTGAGGGTTGGATCTATTGTCCGAAGCCATAGTTGGCTGGTCTATGAGCTCGACGATGACACCTTTGACGCTTGGAGTGAGAATCGTTGATGATGGTGGGTGATGGTACCAGTGGTTGCAAAGCGCCGGATGAGCGAAGAGGAGTACTTCGAACTGCTTGAGACGAGCGGGGGG
>CAZZGS010001032.1:0-1975 GCA_964653845.1 uncultured Bryobacter sp. | reverse complement strand
GCAGAGCAAAATTTACTTAGTTCATGTAGCAATTACACTGAGTGCGCTCTCTACCCGTTGGAAAGACAAAGCAGAGTGACGCTAAATGGTCAAGTGATGAATTTCACCTCAGCGCCCAAGTACCTACTGGGTGACCCGCGTGAGTTCCAATTTCTGGCAATTTATTCGTGTCTCTGACACAAAGTCTCGTATCCGTAGGAGGACACAATATATGTTTCAATTTTCAGCTAGCTTCAGCATGCTCCGGAGGAGTTCACTGTCTGTCGCACCGCTTATTCTTATCGCTCTGATTGCAGTAGACCCCGCGTCAGCTGCGGTCATCACAGGAAAACTTGGTATCGCCGCCGGCCCCGGTGCCTCGGTGACCGTTACCAACAGCGCCATCACATTCGGCAATAACCTGTTTTCAGTCGGCGGCACACCGCCGAACACCGGGTCCTTCGCTGCGCCCTTCGACTCGCCCAGTTTTCAGGGAACGATCAAGGATCTGAATAGTAGTGTTCAGATCACGGGGACGACTTTCTCTCTCCTTAACTTCCTGACCTTTACGAACAATGCTGCGACGTCGTTCGAATTGACGGATATCCTACCCGGCACAAACGGTAGCGCCGGTTGCACACTCCCGGCGGCAGGCGGTCAAGTTTGCACCCCGATCCTGCCTGCAGGGTTCGGGCTTTCACCCTTCAACCTGCAGAACAATACAGCCACGCAGTCAACGGCATCGTTCGTTGTGAAAGGCAGAGTTATTAATGGCGTCGATGTGACGTACTTCACCGGCACCTTCAGCAATACCTTCAACTCGCAATCCTTCCAGGACGTCCTCGCGGTTCTGGGTTCGCAGGGTGCGGTAACTTCCACCTATTCCGCAACCTTCGACGTTGCGCCCATTCCGGAACCCGCCTCAGTCGCTCTCGTCGGTCTGACGCTTGTGGGTGCCGCTGGCCTGCTTCGCCGTCGACGCGCTTAGCCTTTCGCGCTTTGTGGATTTTATGGCCGGCCATTGAGTGCCGGCCATTTTTCTTCTCATCTGCCATGCCTGGTCTAACTATGAACCTGACTGAATTTGAAGTTGCGCTCGGAGTAGAGAACGTCGTTCGATCAAACTCTGCGTCTCCCAATCTGGCTGACGCCACGTTTCCCACCCATGCCTTCGTCCCGGCCGTACTGCGGCCCGGCACCGTCGCCGAAGTCCAGATCTGCATACGGCTGGCGGCCCGGAACCAACTTCAAATTCATCCGATCAGTACGGGCAAGAACTGGGGTTACGGATCGGCAGTTCCTTTTGCGGACTCCTGTCTGCTTATCGACCTCGGCCGCCTGAATCGCATCCTTGAATATGACGATCATCTCGGCTACGTAGTGATCGAGCCGGGAGTGACCCAGCAACAACTCTATGATTTCCTCCAACAGAACGGAGGGCGATTCTGGATGGACGCTACGGGATCGTCGCCATCCTGCAGTATCATTGGCAACACTCTAGAGCGGGGCTTTGGACACACGCCGTTCAGTGATCACTTTGCAAACTCCTGCGCATACCAGGTGGTTCTTCCTTCTGGTGAATTGATCGAGACGGGTCTAGCCGCTATGACTGAGTCGGCCACAAAAAACGTCTTCCGCTGGGGCGTTGGCCCTTTCGTCGACGGACTGTTTTCCCAGTCCCGCTTTGGCGTCGTCACACGCATGACGATCTGGCTGATGCCGGCTCCGGAATCTTTCCTTCCCTTCTTTTTCAAGTGTCGATATGACGCAGCACTTCCGCGATTGATCGAGGTTTTACGCGAAGCTCGGCAGAGTGGAATTCTCCAAAGCTCCGTGCACATTGTCAATGATTACCGCGTGCTGTGCGGAATGCAGCAGTATCCATGGGAGGAAGCCAATGGAAAAACGCCACTTAGCCCCGAGCTACTCACTACTTTTCGCAAGCGCGATGGTTTTGGGGCTTGGAATGGGTCTGGAGCTCTCTATGGCCCTGCCC
>CAZZGS010001031.1:0-1975 GCA_964653845.1 uncultured Bryobacter sp. | reverse complement strand
CCGGCAGACCACCAACACCACTCCCTACAACTTCGAGTATCAGTACAATCTGGCGGGTGGCCTGTCTCTAGAAAAATACCCATCACTCCGAGAAGTAAGAAGCTGCTACGACGAAGCCGGGCGCATCAGCCAGGTAAAGCAGAAAGCAAATGCCACAGCCCCAGAAACCGTAGTAGCCAATCTCACCGGCTATGCCCCACACGGTGCTGTAACGGGCATGACCCTCGGCGCAAACCTGGTCACAGAGACCACCCTCCACGATCCCAAGCGTCTGCAAGTGCAGCAGTTGACGGCGGGCACAGTATCCGCAGGCAACTGGCAGATGAACCTCTACTATTGCCCCAACGAATCACTGCTCTGCAAAACGAACAATGGCAACATCCTGAAACAGAAAGGCTACGGTTCCGCCACCTGGGATTATTCATACGATCTGCTGAACCGGTTGGAGTTGACCACCGAAAAGGTAAGCAACGTCGAGAGATGGCACCAGCGGATGAAGTATGATTCGTTTGGGAACCGCTGGATCTTGAACGACACAGGGACGCTAATACCGAATCTGGAAGCAACGCCGCGAGCGCTCTTGGCTAGCGATCCGAGTCCGTTTACGGTGAAGAATCAATGGAACGGGGCGAGTTACGATCCGGGTGGAAATCAGAAGACGTCGTGGGGAGACGGGACAACCGTGGGTGCGGCGAAGTACGACTACGACGCAGAGAACAAGATGAAGAAGGCGGAGGTCAAGTGGTCTGGCACGGCGCTGGGTGTAGTCGAGTACGGCTACGACGGCCAGGGCCAAAGGGTTTGGCGCAAAGAAGGCGGGGCCGTAAAGACGGTGTTTGTCTATGATGCGATGGGCCAGATGGTGGCTGAGTACGGGGAGAGTGCGGCGATGCCGTGCACCACTTGTTACTTGACTGCAGATCACCTTGGGTCGACGCGGGTGTTGTGGGGCGTGGATGGGCAGATGAAGAAGCTCTACGATTATGCGCCGTTTGGCGAAGAAGTTGGAGCGAACTATCGAGACAATGATGCGCGGTATCCGGGTTTGCTGTATCCGCGGGCCGGGTGGCAGGGCGTGTCGATGGAGTTTACCGGCAAGGAACGGGATGCCGAGACGGGGCTGGATTACTTCGGGGCGAGGTATATGTCGGCGGCGCAGGGGCGGTTTACGAGTCCCGATGCGCCGTTCGCAGATCAGCACACTATTGATCCGCAATCCTGGAACCTGTACGCCTACGTTCGCAACAATCCGTTGAAGAACACCGACCCTAATGGACGGGACTGCTTCCAGGGTGTTGTCAGTTGTGCGAACTATGTATTGGGCGGCGTGGGTGCAGTCACCAATGCGTTCAGCAGCGGAATCATCAACCTTCCGAATCGGTTGGCTGACGGACTAGTTGCCCCATTCAACGGTGGTCAGCGAGTCTTCGGCGATCTAGTGCCAGACGCTTTCACAGCGACAAATACAGATCAGCGGCAGGGGATGGAAGCAGCGAATGCTGTCATGTTGGTTTCTCCTCTGGTCGAACTCGGTGCGGCAAGAGCCGTGAGCGCAACGGCAGCGACATTGAGTAAGTCGGCACCAGCGGTTGCTGAGGCATCAAGCCTTACCGCTGCAGAGATTCAAGCGGGCCTCAAGAACGCACCTCTGAAAACCGGGCAAGAAGCGATATCGGCACCCGCCGTCAATCGTTATATGGACAAAATCCGGGGTGGTCAAACGGCACCGCCGATCAAGGTTGATGGGAATGTCATCGTAGATGGCAACCATCGCTATGCTGCCGGGGTCTTGACAGGAAAGCCGCCAGCCACAACGCCTGGAACGGCATCGCCATCTCAGGTACGGAATGCAAGGCCGTTTGGCCAGATGAAGGTAGACCCGAAGGACTGGGGGAACCATTAGATCCTATGCAGATACGCTGCTGGACCGGAGAAGTTGTCGAGTACCCAGCCGAGTCGCTGGTCGGTGCCGATC
>CAZZGS010001030.1:0-1976 GCA_964653845.1 uncultured Bryobacter sp. | reverse complement strand
TTCCTCGCGCATGACTTCGAAGAGAACAAGTACAGCAGCGGCTGGGGCCTGCGGAAACGCTTGCGGTGACGAGGCCTGAGGATTTGAGTCCTGTATCGATTTGAGCGAGTTGCCAGAGAGTGCGGCCCATGAGGCTTGCGCCAATCAGGAGGGTGGTTGCAATGGCGAGTTGCGCTCCGATCAAGGCTAGCGAGAGATGAGACGATCGCTTTTTTCTTCGGAAGAGTGGCGCCAAGGCAAAGATGCTTAGCGTGAGGAGTAGGCTGGCGAAGGCGCCGCGCAGAATTGACGGGGCAGTCATGATTTCGTTGAGGCGTGGGGTGTCTTTGGGGAGCAATGTTGGCAGGGCTTCAAAGATCAGTAGAGCGGCGAGGAGACCGGCGAGGCCGCCGGCTGTTACGAGTACCAGGTTCTCGGTGAGGATCTGGCGGAGGAGCCGGCCACGATTGGCACCGAGGGCTTCTCGCATGGCGAATTCACGTTCGCGCTGGATCGAGCGGGCCAGCATGAGATTGCCGACGTTGCCGCAGGCGATCAGGAGTAAGAGCAGCGTTGCGATGGAGAGGACGAGGAGTTTGGGGCGAACTTGCTTGGCTAGTAGTTCGTCGTGACGGACGATGTGGGCGGCAGCGCCATAGAGGTCTGGCATGCGCCAGGGGTAGAGTTCGCGGGTGCGGTTGATGATGGGTTTGATTTCAGCCTGGGCAGTGGCGAGGGTTAAGCCGGGCTTGAGACGGCCGATGGCGAAGAGATTGCCGCCTCCCCACATGTAGCCGACGTTGCGTGGGTCCACTGCAATGGGTAGCCAGAGATCGGTGTCTGGCGTTGGGAAAGTGAAGCTTTGGGGCATCACACCCAATACCTCATAGGATTTTTCGTTGAGAAGGATTTTGCGGCCGAGGATGGCAGGGTCGCTATTGAAACGGTCGCGCCAGATGCGGTGGCTGAGGACGGCGACGCGGTGCTGGCCGGCTTGCTCTTGGCCTGGGTTGAACCAGCGTCCGAGGGCGGGAGAAACTTCGAGTACAGAGAGTAGATTGGCGGTGGCTGTGGATGCCTCGAGGCGGGCGGCATCGCCGTTTTCAAACAGGTTGACCTGGTTGTTGGGAAGATAGCCGGCATAGTCGGCCGCTTTCGCGAGACTGCGGATCGTGGTGATGGGGCCGACGCCGGCCATGCCTTCGTCGATCTCGATGAGGCGCTCTGGGGCGGGATATGGGAGAGGCCTGAAGAGGATGCCGTAGGCAGTGGCGAAGAAGGCGGTGTTGGCTCCGATGCCGAGGGCGAGTGTAAGGATTGCGGCGAGGGCGAAGCTGGGCGAGAGGCGTAGGCTGCGGATAGCGTAGGCGGTGTCTGTCGCGAAGTCTTCGAGCCACTGTGTGCGACGAGTGTCGCGACATTGCTCGGCAAGGTTGGTGACGGGGCCAAAGAGAAGATGGGCTTGTTTGCCGGCTTCTGCTTCTGAGAGGCCTGAGGCCAGGAGTTCTGCCTTTTGCTCGGCGAGGTGGAAGGCGAGTTCGTCTTCGAGTTGGTGGTCGAGCTGGTCTGGTTGGAAGAAGGCTTTCATGCGGAGTTTGAGGCGATTCAGATACAGCATAGGTTGTCCTTCAAGCGTGCTTGACTACGAGTTGAACTGCGGCAGAGAGGCGGTCCCATTCGTTGAGTTCGTGGGCGAGTTGTTTCTTGCCGGCTTTGGTGAGGGAGTAGAACTTGGCGACGCGGCCAGATTCGGTGGGCTTGGTTTCCGATTCGATCCAGCCCTGTTGTTCGAGACGGTGGAGGGCTGGATAGAGGGAGCCCTGCTGAACCTGGAGCACTTCGTTTGAGATTTGCTGGATGCGTTTGGCGATGGCCCAGCCGTGGACTGCGCCTGTGGAGAGGGTTTTGAGGATGAGGAGGTCGAGGGTACCCTGGATTAGATCGGATGGTCGGCTCACACTATGATTATCTACAATCTTTGTAGATAATCAAGGGGT
>CAZZGS010001029.1:0-1985 GCA_964653845.1 uncultured Bryobacter sp. | reverse complement strand
GATTGCTACTTTGCCTGTCTCCGATGCGGCGAACCATTTGCCTTGAAGGAGTTTGGTGCCTTTGGGTTGGGTCTGGTTCCAGGTGATCGAGCGGGTTTGGAGGAAGCGGCGGGCGAAACCTTTTAGTTCCATCTTGGAGACTTCGACTCCCTGGACGTGGGTGAGCCTCGCTGCGACGCTGGGGATGAGTTCTACGCCTTTTTCTACTCCGGGTTGCTCGTTGACCAGCTTGGTAAGGCCTTCGCGCATCGGGTCGGTGATGTCGATCATGAAGACGTTGGGCATTCCGGGCGGAGCGCTTTCTGCGATCTCGGTAAGGATCGAGTGCTGGACCAGGTAGATCGTAAGAGTGAACATCACGCCGATGCCGATTGCAACGAGTACAGCTTCAGCCTGGTTGCCGGGACGGTAGAGATTGGCGAGCCCGTGGCGGAGGCTGCCCTTCGTTAGTGGGGAGAGGCGACGGATTCCTTTGAGGAGGAGCCAGGCGAAGCCTCCCAGGATGGCGAGGCTTACTGCGAGGCCTCCGGCGAACCAGGAGCCCAGGCGGATGGCTTCATCGAGCTTGGAGCCTGCCAGCCAGCCGGCCAGGAGACCGAGGCCAACGAGGATTAGCGCGCCGCATAGGATGGCCGTGCGGGATTGGGCCAGACGCTGGCGCCAGGTGCCTTTGGCTGCTGCCATGTCGCGGCGGAAGATCGTGTTGGGTTTGATTTCTCGGATGCTGAGGAGTGGGGGCAGTGTGAAGAGTAGGGTGCTGAGGAGGCCGGCAAAGAAGCCTTGGGCGACCGAGGACCAATCGAAGTAGAAGTCTGGACGCATCTGGAAGTAGCGCTCGATCAGGGTGGGGAAGGCGAGTTGGACGGCGACGCCGAAGCCGATACCGAAGACGCCTCCAATTGCGCCGAGAGCCAGGGTTTGCATCAGGTAGATGCTGATGATCTGGCCGGAGCGGGCTCCCAAACATTTCATGACCGCGATGTTGTCGAGCTTTTGCTGGAGGTGGGAATTCATCGCCATGGCGACGCCGAGGGAGCCGATGATCAAAGCGACTAGGCTGACGAGGCTCAGGAAGCTGGTGGCGGTGTTGAGGCCCCTTGTGATGAGGGGGTGGGTTTCACGATAGTCGGTGACGAGGGCGTCGGGGAAGGTCTTTTTAAGCAGGTCGCGGGTGGCTGTTACGTCGGCTCCTACGGGGGGGAGCTTGACGAGGAAGCGCTGGGCGGCACGGCTGCCTTCTGTCATGAGTTCTGTGGTGGCCAGAGCTTTTCTCGACATCATCATTCGCGGGCCTACGTTGAGGCTGCCGGTCATGCGGTCTGGTTCTTTTTCGACGATGGCTGAGACGCGGAAGTCTTTGCCGCCGAGACGCATGGCGCCGCCCACTTCGAGGCCCAGGCGGAGGAGGAGTTCCTGTGCGACGACTACGCAGTTGTCACAGAGGGCATCGCCGATGCTTTGTTTGGGGTTGAAGATGACTTCGCCGTAGAAGGGGTATTGGGTGGGGTCGACGGCCTTTAGTGAAACGAGTACGGGGGTTGGGTTGCCCGGCTTTGCGGCCATCGTCACTGTTTCAGTGACCTGGGTGAGGCGGGAACCTTTGGCGGTGATGCCATCGAGGACTTCCTGTTGCTTTGCGTCGGGCTGAAGGAAGACACGGGCCGAGACGTCGCCGGCCATGAGGGTGCGGGCCTCGGAGTTGAGCATGCGGCGGAAGGAGGTGGAGAAGCCGCGCACGCCCGTGAGTGCGCCAACGCCTACGGCGACAGCGAGGATGACGAAGAGGAATTTGAAGCTGGAGGCTCTGGCTTCCCGCCAGGCGATCTTACGGGCGGCGCCGAGAGTGAAGCTTTGGGTCATGCAGTCTTCCGTTCATCCGAGACGAGGAGACCGTCGCGGAGGGTGATGATGCGGTCGGCGTAGGCGGCGAGTTCTTTGTCGTGAGTAACCATGACGAGGGTGGTGCTCTCTTCGCGGTTGAGTTT
>CAZZGS010001028.1:0-1992 GCA_964653845.1 uncultured Bryobacter sp. | reverse complement strand
CGATCATTTTGCGCGCCAGATTGCCGCTTTCCCTGGGCGCAATCATCCAGGCCACTGTGTAGCGGCTGAAGACATCAAGGAGGACGTAGAGGTAAAAGTAATTCCACTTCGCCGGCCCGCGCAGCTTGGTGATGTCCCAACTCCACAGTTGATTGGGACCCGTGGCGAGTAACTCCGGCTTTTTGTAAGTGGGATGGCGAAGCTGATCGCGCCGTTCCTTGATCTCGCCAGCCTGGCCGAGCAGACGATACATCGTCCGGGACGAGCAAAGATAGGTGCCCTCGTCCAATAGCTTGGCGTAGACTTGCGGCGGTGCCTGATCGGCGAAGCGCTCCGAGTGCAGGGCGGCGAGGACTGCCTGGCCCTCGGCCGCGCTCAGCGCCCGCGGTGACCGGCGTGGTGTAACTGGTGGCTTCACCAACGGCCCGCGCCAACTAGGCCTGCGCCAGCGATAGAACGACGCGCGGGACACCGACAACGCGGCGCATGCGGCAAGGCAACTGGACTGTGGGGCCAGTTCGAGAACGGTGCTCATTCGCCCCTGCCTTTCGTCTCCGGCAAAGAGATGCCCAGCAGGGTCGCAACTTTTTTTTGAACGTCAATGATGAGGGCGGCTTGCTCCAGCTTTTGCTCGAGTCGGCCAACCTGGGCACGCAACTTGGCGATCTCCTCGTCGCGCGAGTCGCGGCTCGGCTTGCGACCGCGCTTCTGGCCCAGGGCACCAAGCGCCCCTTCGTCGCGCTGGCGTCGCCACTCGGCCAGTTGCGAAGAATACAACCCTTCCTGCCGGAGCAGCGCGCCTATGCCGCCTTCTTCCTTTGCCGCCTCGGCTCGCTCTACGATCGAGAGCTTTTCGGCTGCGGTGTATTTCCGGCGTTTAGCCTTGGCGCATCCATCGCTACTTCTTGCTTCTGAGACACTGTGCTCAACATTGTGATCCATTTTCCCCGCCCTCCGATAGGGTCTAATTTCAACTAAGGATTCTGTCTCATTGATGTTGGCACGGAGGGATCCTTACACGGGCGATTGAAGAGTGCTGAGCCTTGAACCCGGATCAATCAAAGTCCCCAAGTACGAAATCATCCTTCAGCTATTCTTGCTGATCAAAGACTGAAGGGCTTGTGAGGAGTAAACGAAGCTTGGGGAGGTCTCGGGCTGGTGCAGGCAATCGAGATTCAGATATTTGGAAGCCTTCGGGGACGAAATCCAACATTAAAGTGATTCTGAGAATTCGATTGCCTGCCGCAAGTCTTCTTCTTCAAGATCGGGATACTCTGCTAAAAGCTCTTTGCGGTTGTCGTATGTTGCGATGAGTTCGAGGACTCTGCGTACGGTGATGCGCATGCCTCGGATGCAGGGATGTCCACCGAGCTTGGCGGGCTCGATGGTGATGCGGTCGAAGGGCGGCTGCAACTTCATGCTTATATTATTGTTTGAGGGATTGCTTCTGTCAGGCTGAGGCGTAGGCGATGTGGATGACCCGGCGGGGCTTGCCTGTTGTGCTGGCAGCGCTGGCGTGTATGGTTAGCGGGTGCATGATCAGGATGTCGCCGGCCTTCATCTCGGGGGAAGAGAAGGGGCGGAGGCTGTGGCCCCGGATCTCTTGCGCCGTCAGTGGCCCGTGCTTGTGGGAACCGGGGCAAAGCTTTAATGCGCCGTCGAAGAAAGTGCAGTCGTCCAAGGAGAGTCTTACGATTAGGCCTTTTGCCGTGGGGTCTTGATGCCAGGGTTGCGCTGTGTCGTTGTTGTTGTAGAGGATTGCCTGGGTGGGCACGCAGCCTTCGCCGAGGATCTCTTTTGCTGTTTCGTGGAAGATGCCGGTGAGGGCTTCTTTGCGGACGGTTTCCGATTTTTCGAGGAGGCCTGCGTCCTCTGCAGCATCTGCTGGGAACTCGTTTTGTAGTTGGAAGAGGAGCGTGGCGGGGCAGGCTTGCTCGTGGACTTCGAAGCCGTGGTTGTGGAGCTGGAATTTTAGGTTCAAAGGCCTATTGT
>CAZZGS010001027.1:0-1994 GCA_964653845.1 uncultured Bryobacter sp. | reverse complement strand
GAACCAACTTCGCTCTGGAACCCAACCCCTGGCAACTACACCCGCTATGGCGATGTAACCAGCCTGGTTGGCGGGCTCGACGACCGGTTGGTGGTGATGGGTTCTGGAGATCAGTTGAGCCTCGAATTTGACCCGGCTTCCCTTCCCCCGCTGGCTGCGGGATGGCGTCGCGACTATTTGCTGCATGTTGACGGTTGGGCTAAAGACCGCGATGCGAATACGGCTTATTCGCAGAGTGTAGCGCCGCTCCCATTCCACAAAATGAGTGGCTATCCATACAAGCCAGAAATTGAAAAAGCTCCTGGAGCAGAAGAGCAGCAAAAGGTGAACACTCGCCCTGCTCTTCGCCTTCTGCGTCCATTGACTCAATAAAGGTAGTAACGAAATGTCACGGTTTCAGCGAATTCTTTGGGCCGCATTTGCCCTCCTGCTTCTGAATAGCGCCTATCTGGCGGCTTTTGCGCAGGCCAACATCTTCTACATGACCAACGTCCTCCTACACATTGCAGGCGGTGCCTTGGTGGTGACCGGAGTTGTCTGGATTCTGAGAAGAGAGAATCCTGTCGCTGCGGTACTTCTCGCCACTGCGCTTTGTATCGGCGTTGGGCTTGCTGTTGTTGGCAATACTTCTGACAAGGCCTGGGTGCTGGCGGCGCACATTGCGATTGCAGTGCTCGGTGTCGCCTGGATCAGCAAACAACACCGGGTGGCTGTGGCGTGCCTTGCCATGCTGCCGCTGGCAACTTACTTTTACGACCGTAATTACTACCAGTCCAGCCAGCGAATCTCCAATCGCACGATAATGATTCCGACTTCGATGAAAGAGGAAGGACGAGGCCCCGTCAGCCCCTTCTGGCCCTCGCCTGCGGATACCGATGTCAAGAAGACAATCCCCTCGAATTTCTTCATGGATTCGAAGTTGTGCGGGGAATGCCACAAGGATATTTATGAACAGTGGAATGGGTCGATGCACCACTTCTCCAGCTTTAACAATCAGTACTACCGGCGAGCAATCGAATACATGCAGGACACGCAGGGTTCGACTCAAGGCTCCAAATGGTGCGCCGGCTGTCACGATCATGCCGTCTTCTTCAATGGAAAATGGGAAAAGCCAATCAGGGAGCAAGTAAATACACCAGAAGCGCAGAATGGCTTGGGCTGCCTGTCATGCCATTCGATCGTGCACGTGAATGGAAGCGTTGGCAATGGAAACTTCGTAATTGAGTATCCTCCGTTGCACGAACTCGCCTCGAGCCGTAATCCATATATCCGGATGCTGGACAACTTCTTGACCTTTGCCGACCCGGAACCACACCGGAAGACATTCATAAAGCCTTTCATGAGGGAACAGTCGGCGGAGTATTGTTCGACTTGCCACAAGGTACACCTCGACCAGCCGGTAAATGACTATCGCTGGCTTCGCGGCTTCAATGACTACGACAACTGGCAGGCCTCAGCGGTATCGGGCCAGGGAGCTCGCAGCTTTTACTATCCAGCCAAGTCGAGTACTTGCAATGATTGCCACATGCCGATGGTTCCCTCAAAAGACCCAGGAAATCATAACGGCCAAATTCGTTCGCACCGCTTTGCCACAGCAAATACCGCAGTTGCACATGTCAACGGGGACAAAAAGCAGTTGCAGGAGACGGTGAGCTTTTTGAAGAGCGGATTCGTTACAGTCGATCTTTTTGCGATCACGCCCGTTGAACAATTTGAAGGGCAGGCGGCGATGCCTCGCAAGTCAGCCGACGGGCCTACACTCAATTCAACGATGGCGGTTGGCGAAGAAGCTGAAACAGCGGGGCAATACTTCATTCGTGAAGTGTCGAAGGTTGCCGCACCCATCAACACGGCGAAGGTGCAGGTAGAGCCCGGTTCCACCGTTCGCCTGGACGCAGTAGTGAGAACGAAGCGCGTTGGGCATTTCTTCCCCGGCGGTACTGTGGATGCTTATGACCTGTGGCTTGAGGTACAAGGCAAAGACGCAGACGGCA
>CAZZGS010001026.1:0-1997 GCA_964653845.1 uncultured Bryobacter sp. | reverse complement strand
GTAAAGAACTTTGTGGATTTGGCATTGGGGAAGAAGGCGTGGCTGAATCCGAAGACGGGCAAGAAGCTGGCTGTTCCGCTCTACACCGGTTTAACCTTTCATCGCGCGATTCCCGACTTCATGATTCAGGGTGGTGACCCGAGTGGGGATGGGACGGGCGGGACCGACTCGATTGTGGATGAGTTTCATCCGTCGCTTGAGTTTACGAAGCCGGGATTGTTTGCAATGGCCAATGCAGGGCCTCGCACTGGTAGCTCCCAGTTTTTCATTACCGAGAAGCCGACGCCGTGGTTGAATGGCAAGCATACGATCTTTGGCGAAGTTGTGGAGGGTATGGAGCTGGAGACTTCGCTGGCTCGTGTGCCTCGGGGACGCATGGGGCAGGATCGCCCGAATGATCCGATCGTGATGACGAAGGTGACGATTACGCGGTATCCGCTGGGGCAGCCGATTTGGCCTAGCGATGTGCCGGCGAAGAAGACTGCAGCACCGAAGACGGCGGCACCGAAGGCGGCTCCAAAGATGGCACCGAAGATGGCACCGAAGATGGCACCGAAGTCGACTCCGGTGGTTCCCAAAAAGGCTGCTTAACGCGACGTATTGCACTCGAATTTACTACCTCGTATCTAGTCGACTCGCTTGGTCTGTTTCGCTAGCGATGAGCAGTTGGTATTGACGCTTAACGAAGAGATGAATTCGATTGCTTTGATTGTGAAACATGTGGCTGGGAATATGCGATCGCGGTAAACGGACTTTTTGACTAGCGACGGGGAGAAGCCAGACCGGGACCAGGACAATGAGTTTGAAGTCAGCGGTAGGGGGCTTGGACGGGTGTAACCTAGAATTTATGCTGGAAGCGCTAGCCATAGATGCTCTGCCGCTGGTGGTGGGCGAGGATGGTTTGATCCTTGTAGAGGGAACCCGTGTGCCGCTGGATACCATTGTCGAATCTTTTCAAGACGGGGCAACCGCAGAGGAAATATCTCAGCAGTATCCTACCGTCTCTCTCACCGACACTTACCAAATCATCGGATAATTTTTGCGTCATCGCGCTGGCCGTCGTCTGGCATGCGTGAACGATTGATGGCCAGACGGAAGTAGCCAGTGCTGAAGGGACCTGTTGTTAATTGTGGCTTCTATGAAAGTTGAGACTTTGTATCGGCCCGTGGGGCAGCGAGAGCTTGATCTGATCGAGGAGATGGGGTTTCGAGGCTTTCCGCCCCGGTTGCCGGAGCAGCCTTATTTTTATCCCGTGGCTAACAGGGAATATGCGGTTCAGATTGCGCGGGATTGGAATACTAAAGATCCGGGGTCGAGCTTTACCGGTTATGTTTTGAAGTTTCAGGTGCCAGTGGAATTGCTGGATCGTTATCCGTTGCGGACAGTGGGGGCGAGTTTGCACCAGGAGTATTGGGTTCCGTCTGGGGAGCTTGAGGCGTTTAACCGGGCGATTGTGGGGACGATTGATGTCGTGGGGTTTTATCAGGGGCGGCCTCAGGAATCGCCCGTTTCTGAAGACTGGATGGAATGAGGTATTGGCTAGAGCTGCGGGGGCAGGGATTGGCCTTTGGGGGAGAGTTGGGTTGAGAAGTAGATTCCGCTGCCTGAGGGGTGGATGGATAGGTTGTAGATTTGGGCCTGGCCGAATGAGAGCAGGCTCGTCATGAAGAGTGTCGCAAGGAGTCTCATTCGTTGAAGGGGATTTCGAAGTAGAAGATCTCCTGGTTTGTTGAGGCGTCGACCAAGCCGTTCAGGTAGATCTTGGCCGTGGTGCGGTGCTTGATGTTGAAGTAGAAGAAGCCGCTGGCACTCTCGCCGGCGGCGATCATTCTGGCGGCGAAGGAGCGGCTTTCAATCTCTGGTGCGCTTAAGGGATTTTTCTTGCGGCGGGTGGGGATCGGGAAGGGCCTGGGGCCGAGGTTGGGGGCTGTAGGCCCGGCAGCGGCGGAGGTGATTTCGTCGCTTTTCAAGGCCTGGACTTTGCCTAGGCCGGGGAC
>CAZZGS010001025.1:0-1997 GCA_964653845.1 uncultured Bryobacter sp. | reverse complement strand
GTGTAGATTTTGTTGCGCTGTCCGGTGACATAGGCGATTTGGAAGGGGCGCAATTCGGCAACGGCTCGCTGTTGGCTGTGCCACGTTGGCCGCCAAAGCTAAGATCGCCACCACGAGTCTGATCGCGAACCACGCCAGGGGTGAGAACCGTGAAATCGAGGAAGTTACGCCCGTTGATCGGAAGATCTTTTATAGCCTTCTCATTCACCGTTGTGGCGGTGGATAGCACGAGAAGTTTCAACGACTGGAAGCTCGGCATTCACGCTCGCCGTCTCAGTAACAGCACCGATTTCAAGGCGGGCGTCGAGCGTAAGCACTGCGCCAACCGTAAGCGCGATACCCGACTGCTTGTACTGCTTGAAGCCAGCCTTCTCGACGCTGACGCTGTAGCTCCCAACAGGCAGGCGGACAAAATTAATGGCACCCGTCTCAGAAGACTCAGTCATGCGGGAAAAACCCGTGTTTGTATTGAGGGCTGTGATTTTGGCCTGAGCAACCGTCGCGTTTGACGGGTCCAGAACCGTTCCATTGAGGGATGCGCCACCAACCTCGCTTTGCGCAAAAGCGAAAAGGCCAAAAACGACCATACCTATCACCAAGCGGAAACTATTGAGCATATGCCTATATTAAGCACCTATGGCTACATATTCATGAACTTCAGAGAATGCACAATGATATAAACTTGACCCAATTCCTCTCTTGGCGACGCACTTTAGAAGTGGAACAATAGACTAGACTCTGCATGGACCCGCAAACACAAGAATGGTTGAACCAACTCTTGGGCTACACAGCTCAACTTCCCGTCGAACAACGGGAGGCTTATGTGCGTCAATCCTGCACCGGCCGTGACGACCTTGTCGACATCGCACTTCAGATGCTCAAGACCGGGCAATCGCCAACCAAAACGATGGTACCGGCCCGAAGCTCTCAGATGATCGGGCCATACCGGGTCTTGCGCGAGCTGGGAAAAGGCGGCATGGGCGTAGTTTATCTCGCGGTTCGCGATGACGGAGCCTTCCGCAAGAACGTTGCCATCAAACTCTTGCGCGGCGACGCCGTCAGTCCAGAGTTCATCGAACGATTCCGCAACGAGCGTCAGGTTCTGGCCAACTTCGACCACCCGAACATCGCGCGGATTCTCGACGGGGGCGACACCACCGACGGCATGCCCTTTTACGTAATGGAATACGTCGAAGGCCGCCCAATCGACAAATATTGCGACGAAGACAAGCTCAGCCTGAACGATCGTCTCAAGCTCTTTCAGAAACTCTGCGGCTCCCTGCAATACCTGCACCAGAATCAGGTAGTTCACCGTGATCTCAAGCCGGGCAACATCCTGGTTTCCAACGAAGGTGTCGTCAAACTTCTCGATTTCGGTATCGCCAAGCAACTCGGGCCGGCCAGTATGGAACTGACAACCGCCGAGGGCACACCACTCACCCCTGCCTACGCAAGCCCCGAACAGTTCACTGGCAGAGCCGATGCCCGCAGCGACATCTATACCCTGGGCGTCATCCTCTACCTGATGATCACTGGCAAGTTGCCCGATCAGGGCACAACCAAGCCCCCCAGCGAAAGCGTACGCGAAGACGTAACCCGCACCCAGGAGACAACCAAACAACTTAAGAAGCGCGTCATAGGGGACCTTGATGTGGTTGTACTCAAGGCGATGAACCGCGAATCCCGCCTCAGGTACGCGACAGCACAAGAACTCTCGGAAGACCTCGAACGCTTCATGAAGGGCCAACCCGTTCTCGCAAGAGCGAGCCAGGGATTCAGCATGAAGATGCTCGCGCTCACAGCGGCAGGTCTGGTCGTGTTGCTTGGCGGCGGGGCGGCCCTTTACCTTATGGATCGATCGACGCCGGCAAAAACGGTGGAATTACAACAGACCAACGAGAACCCTGTTGTCACCTCGGTTGAAAAATCGGTAGAGCCACCCAAAACCGATCCGTCCCCGGCGGCGATACAGTTGCCGCAAACAACCCTGCCACCAC
>CAZZGS010001024.1:0-1999 GCA_964653845.1 uncultured Bryobacter sp. | reverse complement strand
ATACGGAAGGCCAGCCCACCCCTACACAAACTCCCCAAAATCTGAAATGATATGGGCAGTGATTAAGCTCTGTTTATTCGCGATCCTCGCCGTGGCCGCCGTCGCGCAAGTGCCGGACGCCCAATTTTTCGACTCTCAAGTCCGACCCATTCTACGCGCCAACTGTTACGGCTGCCACAGTGAAGCCAACGCCACCAGCGGCCTCTCCCTACAGACCCGCGACTCCATCCTTCGCGGCGGCAATCGCGGTGCCTCGCTCGACATCATCCTCAACGCTGCCCGCCACGTCGGCGATCTCAAGATGCCGCCCAACAAGAAGCTCACCGGCGAACAAATCGCCACGCTTGAGAAGTGGGTCGCCGCTGGTCTCCCTATCCCTGAAAACCTGGTCAAGTCCAAGCGCCCCGGGGCCAACCACTGGGCCTTCCAACCGATCAAGCCGCAGCCCATTCCAACCGTCACCAACTCTACCTGGGCTCGCAACGCAATCGATAAATTCATCCTCGCCAAACTCGAAGCAAATCAACTTGCGCCCGCTCCGGAGGCCGACCGCGCCACACTCCTGCGCCGCCTCAGTCTCGACATCACCGGTCTGCCTCCAACCCTCAATGAGCTCAATAAATTTCTCGCAGACCGCAGCCCCAACGCTTACGAAAAACAAGTAGATCGCCTTCTCGCCTCCCCTCATTACGGCGAACGATGGGGCCGCCACTGGCTCGACATCGCCCGCTATGCCGATTCCGATGGTTACACCATCGACGCTCCACGAGACATTTGGATGTATCGCGACTGGGTCATCCAGGCCACCAACGAAGACAAACCATTCAATCAATTTGTGATCGAACAGATGGCTGGCGACCTCCTCCCCAATCCCACCAATCCGCAGCTCATCGCCACCGGTTTCCACCGCAACACAACCTCTAATTACGAAGGCGGCATCGACTTCGAACAATACCGCGTAGAAGCAGTGGCCGACCGCGTTGCAACAACAGGTGCTGCCTTTATGGGACTCACTCTTGGCTGCGCCCGCTGCCACGATCACAAATACGATCCCGTCTCTCAACGCGAGTACTATCAATTGTTCGCCTTCTTTAACAACACCGATGAGGTCGACAAGGAAGCAGAGCGCAAGTTCTTCAACAAGCCCTTCCTCGAAATCGGAACCGATGCAGAAAAAGCCGAGTATGAGGCCTGGAACAAAAAGGTGATCGACGCCGAAGAGCGCATGCGCATGCGCCTCCAGGTTTTTTCAGGCGACCTCAAGAAAGACGATATCCTCGTCGCCCTCGACAAAGAACTCGCTGACCTTCGCGCCAATAAACCGAAGCTCCCTCGCACGATGATCATGCGGGATCTTCCCGTTGCCCGCTCAGCCTACATCCATCTCGGCGGCGACTTCATGCGTAAAGGCGCAACCGTCACCCCAGGTGTCCTGAGCATTCTTCCACCACTCGGCAACAAGGCCCCGAACCGCCTCGCGCTCGGTGAATGGCTCGTCGATTCGAAGAACCCCCTTACCCCGCGTGTCACCGTGAATCGCGTCTGGCAAGAGTACTTCGGACGAGGCATTGTCGCCAGTGAAAGCGACTTCGGCACGCAGGGCGACAAGCCCACACATCCGGAACTCCTCGACTATCTGGCCCTGACCTTCATTGAAAAAGGCTGGAGTCAAAAAGAGCTCCATCGCCTCATCGTATCCTCTGCAACTTACCGGCAGTCCTCAATCGCCACACCCACCGACCCTGAAAACAAACTCTTCTCGCGCCAGAATCGCCTGCGCCTCGACGCCGAAATCATCCGTGATTCTTCGCTGATCGCAGCCAACCTCTTCGCGCCCAAAGTAGGCGGCCCCAGCGTCTATCCGCCGCAGCCTGCCGGCGTTTATCAGGTCACTCAAGTCCGTCGCGAATGGAAGACCTCCATGGGTGAAGACCGCTACCGCCGTGGCATGTACACCTTCTTCCAGCGCTCTGCTCCGCACCCAAGCCTGATCGTCTTC
>CAZZGS010001023.1:0-2002 GCA_964653845.1 uncultured Bryobacter sp. | reverse complement strand
CCAACCCGCCCGGGACAGTCCAAAACAACGCCGGGCCAGCTCTTTGACATCCTGCTAGTTACGCTAAAACAATCGACGCCCGCAGTGTGTCCGTTAGAGGCCCATCGCTTTCCCGTACAGGCTTTGGGCCGCTAATGACACTACTCGGCCGCTTCCTGCAACAGCGCAAGAAAAGCCTTCACCGCCCGGCTCATCTTCGCATTCCGCCGGTGAATAATCCCCAGCGGCCGAATCAGGCTCGGGCTCAACTCGGCCACCCGCAGCTTCCCTTCTTCGACTTCCTTCTCAACGACCGGATGCGGCACAATGCTAACCCCGCTCCCCAGAATCACCGCCTCCTTGATCATCTGAAGATTGTCGAAGTGCATCACCACGTCCACTTCCGCACCGTTCTCTTTAAGATAAGCGTCGATGTCCTTGCGAATCGGCAAATCCTCATCAAAGGCGACAAACGATGTCCCGTCCAGGCGAGCCGGCGTCACTCGCTTCATCCCCGCCAGCAAATGCCCCGGCGGCATTGCCAGCACCATCCTCTCTTTCCGCCACGGCAGCGCCATAATCTCGCGATTGGAAACCGGATAACTCACCAACCCGATATCGGCCCGCTCCTCACGCACAGCTTCGTATACCTTCTCCGGTCGCAAATACTCCAACTTCAAATGCGCATCCCGGTACCGCGCCCGAAACTGATCCTCCAGCCGGTGCATCTTCGACAATCCAACCGAATAAATCGAAGCCACTCGCACTTCCCCACTTGTCGATCGCTTCAACTCATCGAGCTCCGTGTCAAACTCGGTCTTCTTTCGCAGCACCTCACGGCAGAACTCCAGATACGCTTGGCCGGCCGGCGTCACCCGAATCGGCCGTGTACTCCGGTCCATCAATTCGATCCCGAAACACCGCTCAAGTTCTTGCAAATGCTGGCTCGCCGCACTCTGGCTGACCTTGTTTAAGACGGCTCCCCGGCTCACGCTCCGGCTCTGCGCGATATCCCGAAACAACCGCATATGTTCCAACTGCACGAAGAGAATCATATCATAACCGCGCCTAATAGTACAAGGGAAACAGTTTCAGCTTGCCTAATGCCAGAATTTCTAGCTATACTCGGTAAATCCCGAGGTGTATCTATGACTGATCTCCCTAATTCCGCCATGCTGCGAGGACTCCCCGAAGCTCAGGGCCTCTACGACCCCGCTCGCGAACGCGATGCCTGTGGTCTCGGCTTTGTCGCCAACATCAAGGGCGAGAAATCCCACGACATCATCCAGAAGGGCATTCAGATTCTTATCAATCTGACCCACCGCGGCGCCTGCGGTTGCGACCCCGACACCGGCGACGGCGCCGGCATCCTGATCCAGATCCCTCACAAGTTCTTCGTCCGCGAATGCTCGAGCCTGGGCTTCATCCTTCCCAAAGCAGGTGAATACGGCGTCGGCATGGTCTTCCTCCCGGTCCAGCGCACCCAGCGCCTCCAGTGCGAAGGCATCATCGAACGCATCATCCGCGAAGAAGGCCTCACCGTCCTCGGCTGGCGCGATACCCCCATCGACTCCAACGCCATCGGCCGCCTCGCCCGCGATTCCCAGCCCTATATCCAGCAAATCTTCATCGGCCGCGCCGCTGACATGACCGAAGACGACCTCGAACTCCGCCTCTATGCAATCCGCAAACGAACCGAAAACGAAATCGCCGCCTCCGACATCCGCGATCGCGACTTCTTCTATCTGCCTTCCCTCTCCTGCCGCACCATCATCTACAAGGGCCTTCTTCTGGCCCCGCAGATCGCCAACTTCTACAAAGAACTCCAGGACCCGGAAGTTGCCAGCGCCCTCTGCCTCGTCCACCAGCGCTTCTCCACCAATACCTTCCCCACCTGGCAGCTCGCCCACCCCTTCCGTTACATGTGTCACAACGGCGAAATCAATACCGTTCGAGGCAACGTCAGTTGGATGCACGCCCGTCAGGCCGTCCTCGCCAGCGACCGCTTCGGCGATCTCCGCCG
>CAZZGS010001022.1:0-2003 GCA_964653845.1 uncultured Bryobacter sp. | reverse complement strand
CAACAGGGCCTCTTAACCGGCCTCAATGGCGCGCTTTCCTCCTTCTACGACGCAACCATCGAACTCGGCATGGAAAACGCTGTCACCACCTTCACCGAGTCTGATTTCAACCGCACCTTCGGCCCCAACGGCAACAACGGTACAGACCACGCCTGGGGCAGCCATCAATTGGTAATGGGCGGGGCAGTCAACGGTGGCCGCATGTACGGCACCTTCCCCAATCTCGCCATCGCGGGCCCTGACGATGTTGGCAACCGTGGTCTCTGGTTGCCTTCGACATCAGTGGAACAATACGGCGCAACCATGTCTTCCTGGTTTGGCGTAAACTCCGTTCAACTCGATTCGGTCTTCCCCAACCTGATCAACTTCCCAACTCGCAACCTTGGCTTCATGAAGTAAACGGAATCTACTTCACTACAGCCACGCGCAACTCAGGGCTGGCGACGCCGCTAACAATCACCACTAGCGGATGTTCGCCAGCCCCGATTGCTTCCGGCACAACCACGTTTGCCTGCCCGAGCCCGATAAAGCCCGGTGTCGCCCCAAGAAACAAACCTTCCGCCTTCTGCCCGCCAATCCGAACCTCCCAGGGAACCTGGCGATTTACTCCAATCCCCGTCAAGTAAACCACCAGCGGCCTGCCTGCCTTAACCGGTTTCTGCAAACTGTTCAATGCACCATCGTCAAAGTTCTGCGCTACAAAAGCAGCCGGTGCAGCCTCCGTCACCCAGAACATAGTCTCCGGGCTTCTCACCCCATCCCTCACCACCTCTACCCGCGCCGAACCAATTCGCGCATTCCCCGGCAGCGCGAAATTCACCTGATTTGCTGTAGCTGCAAAAACAGTCGCATTCAAATTTCCATTCACCACTACCTGCGTCTGCCCGCCCTCGCGCCATAGGCCAGTCCCGAAGAGGCTCACGATTGACCCAAGAGCCACGGGTCTGGTATCAAAGCTTGCGCCGTTAACAACCCCTCCACGCGCAACACAAGGCAACTCAGCTTCGCTGCTGGCGCCCTGCACCACCTGCACTACCTTCCCACCGATCCGCAAGTCTGCGCTCCGTCTACTGCTGCCACCATTGCCTGCCACCTCGATGCGCCCCTCCCGCACACTCACCCAACTGCTATAGCTCTCCACACCCACCTCACACCCAAGCGGATTCTCAAACTCCACCAGCGCCCCTTCCGCCTGCGAACCGAAGCAATAATTGCGACGGGCCAACGCAATCGAACACCCCGCACCATTGCTCGCCTCGCGCCTCAACCCAGGCAAATAACTATAAAGAACATTGCCGGGGCACTCCGTAGGCCCGCTCGCTCTTGCACTCAAACCGGCATCACGGTGGCCACTGATCACATTCAAGGTCAACCCGCTGGCGACGTGCAAAGTCTGCCCGCTCGCATCCAGCTTTAGCCGCGAAGCATGCCAGGTGAGCAACTTCTTCAAACTCTCCACCGCAACAACACTCGGGGCCTGCGAGCTATAAGTCCCCACCATACAAACACCCATCGTCCCGGTATTCACACCTGAGAAATGCGCTCCGATCACCCCATCCCCACCTGCCCTCCCCTCATAGATCACGCCATTGGGATCCACCAGATAGTTGTAGCCAATGTCATTCCACCCATTGCCCTGCACATGCAAAACCCAGATGCTGCGAATCACCGCCGGCCAGTCACGCGATTCGTTTGCCCCTGCCGAGTGATGCACCACAAGATGCGTCACAGCAGCAAAAATCGGAGCCTCTCTGGGCGCACAGTTAGCCCCACATCCCCAGCCCGCTCGAGACACAACCTCGGCTTCCCCTGCCGCTCCACGCCGCAGCTCAAAGCTGGCCTTCACCCCACCCGGTTCAATAAACAAGAGCCGCAACGGCCGCGCCGCCATTACCTCCACAAAACTTACGGGTGAATCAAACCAGACCAGGCTCCCGCCTTCATGCCCTGGCGCCGCATCGCGCCACTCCGTCCAACTCACTCCATCTTGAGACCCACGCACC
>CAZZGS010001021.1:0-2004 GCA_964653845.1 uncultured Bryobacter sp. | reverse complement strand
ACCCCCTCCCAGATGCCCCCATCTACTTCAGTAGCCGGCCAGTGGGATCTCCATCTCGACTTCGGCCGTGGCTCTGCCGTTCACGCCTTAGTCCTCGAGCAGGACGGCAACAAACTCCTCGGCACCCATCGTGGAGAATTCGACGGCGGCAACCTCACCGGCAACATCTCAGGCAACCAGCTCCGCTTCCGCAGCAACATTGCCACCATCGGCTCTCGCCTTAGCTTCGACTTCACCGCCACAGTAGAAGGCGGCCAACTCAAAGGCACCGTCAATCTCGGTGAGTACGGCCAAGCCAACTTCACCGCTATCCGCCACAAGTACGCCTAGTGTCCAAGCGCCTCTTACTGATCGCTGTCGTCTTCCTCTCCGCCTGCAGCAAACCCGACGACGCGAAGCAAATTGAAAAGCAGCTCGACCTCTACTCAACGTATGTCCGCTCAGCCAACCACTTCGGCATCGCCTCCCTCTTCACAGACGATGGCGTTCTCGAACCAGGCATTCGCGGCACCAAAGCCATCCAGCAACACCTCACCACAACAACAACGGGCCTCAAGGTAATCGAGTTTGCCCTCGATCCCTCAAAGCCCGTCATCACCGGCGATTCAGCCGTTCAATCCATCCTCTACCAGCAGCAACTCAAAACGCCCCAAGGCAACACCGTCCAATTGACTGGTAAGTACACAGTCAATTGGGTCCGAGCCGCCTCCGGCCGCTGGCTCATCTCTCGCCTGGCTACTTCTTCGGCGTCGAAACCATAACATTGCGGAACTTCAACCCGCCCGTGTGATCGCCCTGTATGTAGAACGGCCCTGGCTCTGCTTCATTAGCATCCAGCGCCCCGCCCGTAATGCCCTCAATCTCCTGAGCGTCAATCGTCGTAACGCCATTACGAACCACCGTAAGCGTCCGTCCCACCAGCGTGATATCGAAGGTATCCCAAACATCGATCTTGCGCGGCAAGTCACCTTTGGGCGCAATCCGCCCATACACCGATCCAATCCGCCTCTCCGGCGGGTTCGACGTCAGCGGCTCACTCTCAAGCTGAATCTCATAGCGCCCGCGCAGATAAAAACCGCTATTGGCATGGTCCGGGTAATTGACCTCAAAATGCAGCTTGAAGTCTTCAAACTTCGCGATCGACTTCAGATTCGCCCCCTTGCTCTCATTCACCAGAAAACCGTCCTTCCACACCCAGTGGCTATCCTTCCCCATCGCTTCCCATCCAGATAGATCCGTGCCGTTAAACATTGCCGCAGCCGGCCCCCAGGCCTTCGGGGCCTTGCGCTTAAGCTCAGGCGCACGCACGCCCTCAATCGGCTGCGCAACATCCCCACGCTTCGAAGTGCCAGTCAGCTTATTCCCCGCCGCCTCCAGTTCCCACACCGTTCGCGGACCTTTGTCGGTTGCCTTCCCCAGCGTCAGCTTCAGCTTTTTCCCGTCCGCCTGCACATCCTCGAGGGTGTACACATTCCCACCCGTCGGCTGATACTTCACTTCAAGGCTTCCGCCCTTCTCACTGATCCCAAGCCAACTAGCGCGATTCCCGCCCGGCGTGGTCAGGTTAAAATTCCACCTTCCCGCAAAAGGGCTTGCCGCATGGAGGCCAGCCGTCATCAATAGAAAAAGTGCAATACGTTGCATCACCCTATTATGATGAATATTCGCCATGCGCATTCTCTTTACACTCATTGCCATCGGCTACTCCCTTCTGGCGCAACAAGCCCGCGACCTCCTGATTGAAAGGCAAGTTCCCACCAACCTCTTCAAAGACAAAGGTACTCGTTGGGCCCTCGTCATTGGCGTCTCCCAACACCAACACCTGCCACCCGCGGCTCAACTCAATTACGCCCATCGCGATGCCGAAGACTTCGCCGCCTTTCTCAGGTCCAATATCGGCGGCGCCCTCCCCGCCAGCCACGTCCGTCTCCTCACGAATCAAACTGCAACCTTGGCTTCCATCCGCGCCGCTCTCCACACCTGGCTCGTCCAGTCCGCCTCCCC
>CAZZGS010001020.1:0-2005 GCA_964653845.1 uncultured Bryobacter sp. | reverse complement strand
CGTCTTCTCTTTGGCCCCGGCCACCATGTTATTGCGAGTCACCGGCACCGACACCGGCCGGTCCTTTTCAAAAGGCCCCTCAAACGCCACGTCCTTATGCCCTGCCCCCTGCACCTGCCTCACCCCGGCCGATCCATCCTCATTCAACCAAACCTTATAAACATACTCGATATCGGTAGTCCGGCCCCAACGGGCCATCAGGTCACGAGTCGAGGTCCCGCCATCCTCATTCGAAAAAATCACGGTGTAAGTCAGCGACTGATCCGTTTTATCCCACTCCACATACATCAGCAGCGGCACATCACTCTCAGTCCCTACCGTATCTGCACGCTGATAGAGAATCGGAGCATGACGCTTCAAATCTTTAGGCTGCGCAAACATTACGCTGGCCACTAGCAACAGCAACAAAGCCTGAATCGTCTTCAGCAGCTTCCCACTCGGGCAAGGTTTTTCCAGAATCGCATCCACCATCTTTTCCTCCTCGGTGCCTCGCAGCTCAGCCACCGCACCACTCAAAACAACCAGCTTAGGCGGCTTAGATGAATTCTTGATTTCACGAATCCGCAACAACCCAGCCTCCAGCGTAGGAATCCGCAAATCCATCACCACCAGATCCTCATCTTTCGACACCACCGTGTGCCCAACCGTCTCAAGCAGCATCGTCCGCAACTCCCGCTGGTCCCGGTCATCTTCAATCAACCGTATCCGCCCCATTACTCAAACACAATCCCGGCGATCACCATCTGCGGCATCACCTGATTCCAGTTCTTCGGCAACGTATCAAAAGGCAACCGGAACGGCCGCGTCTCATTCGATTTCAAACCACCCTTATCCGGCCTCACAATGGCAACCGTCTCCCGCACAACCACCTGCCCATAAGGATCGAAAAAAACACAATTTAACTCCACCTTCTTTAAAACGCGAGGCCCGTTATTCCGGATCTGCCCCGTAATCTCCACCAACTGCTGCCCGCCAAAGCTCTCGGCAGCCTTCATCTCCACCTGTCCCAGCGCCAGCTCGCGAATATAAGTCTTGGCCTCTTCCGCACTCGCAGTTGTCCCCAAGCTTCCCGAGCCGCAGCCCCAAAGCCCTAATAATCCCGCAATCACAAGCAAAAACCGCATCACTAGTCAGCATATACGCCCTTAAGCCCGGATGAGTAAGAAAATATCTTAGCGTGTAACACTCAGAAAACTAGACAACGTAAAACTAAGTTGCTATTCTAACATTGGCGGTAATTATGGATTTCAATCGTTTCACCGAAAAAGTTCAGGAATCACTACGTACAGCGCAGACGCACGCGCTCAGAATGCAGAACCAGCAGGTCGACGTCGAGCACGAACTAGTCGCCCTCCTCGATCAGCCCAACGGATTGGCTCCTGCCTTCCTCAAAAAGGCCGAAGTCCAGCCCGACACGCTCAAGCTTCGCTTAGAGCAAGAGATCAACAAGCTCCCCAAGGTCTCCACTCAGACCGGTGGGCCGGATCAGATCTACGTCACTACGCGTCTCACCAAGCTCTTCTCCGATGCCGAAGCTGAGGCCAAAAAGAGCAAGGATGATTTTCTGAGTGTGGAACACATCTTGCTCGCCATCCTCGAAGATAACGGCACCGCCGGCCGTCTACTCAAAGAAACCGGTCTCACCCGCAAGCGACTAGAAACCGCCATCAACGGCGTCCGGGGTGCCCAGCGAGTCACTAGCCAGAATCCCGAAGAGACCTACGAAGCTCTCGAAAAATACGGTCGCGATCTGGTGCCGGCCACGACCCATGCCGAATATCAGGAGATCGCCGACTTCTTTACCGAATGGGGCGCAGGCAAAGACATTTGGGGCACCACCGTACAGGGCCATACCGGCCATCCAGCTTCCTTCTACGAATTCTTTGAATCGGTTGCGCCTACCTTTGGTGTCTATAACTGGGGCATCAACATGGAAAACTGGAAGGCCAGCGAAGCCAATGGCGGCACCATGAACAGTGCCAAGGCCAAAGCCGCGCTCAACTAC
>CAZZGS010001019.1:0-2005 GCA_964653845.1 uncultured Bryobacter sp. | reverse complement strand
AGGCGGTACTTATCGAATCGCTTGTCGAGAGAGATGATGTCCGGGTCTGGGTAGCGGACTGGATTCGGTCCGGCATAGTCTCGATTTTGAGTCTGAGCCGAAAGGGCGGCTGCAGCGGCCAGGGCAGTAGTAAAAAGGCTTCGCCGGGAAGGAGCTTTGGCTTCCATTTTCGATTCACTTTCTATTTGGGCTCGAGTAGGAGGACCCAATCGAGGTCTCCTGCCGAGTTTTTACCGGGAGGAGTCACGTCTCTTCCCGTGCCTATTGGCGCGGGCTGCAACGCACCATTGGTTGGGTCAAACCATTTCGCCTTCACGGCCATCGGGAGTTTTGCGAGGTCGATAGTGAGTGGCTTTGCACCCACAATGTAGGCGAGGGCAAAGCGATTGTCTCTTGAGACTGCCGCCGAGACGACACCGTCGAAGAGGTTGGTGGCAGGCAGCATCTGATGCCAGGGAAGGCCAAGCAGAAACTTGCTGGCAAGGGAAAGCTGGGTTGAGCCTGGCATCGACATTGCCGCTCGCCACGGAGTGCCGCCCCAATCGCTACCGCTCGGGGACTTGCCGAATCGTTGGTCTGGCAGATTTACCTGCCAAACTCCATTAACACCGTAGGTGTGGCCAGCGACACCACTATTCAGCAGATGCGCCCAGAACGCTTCACGCGCATCTCGAGTACTGAGCGGAGGCTTGATTTCGAGAGCTTCATAGCGGGATTCCCCGGAGATCACCGGCATAACAGGAGGGCGATTCCAGGCAGCCAGCGCCATGGCCGCGTGGCGCCCGGTTGGGTTGCCGTGACCGGTCTGCTGCATCTCGAAGTCGAGCAGCGCGGGATCGAGCACCTCATCCCTGGCATTGCTGCGCGGGTGTGTCGTCACCATTCGTCCAAAGGCATTGTTCGCGCGGATATGACGAATTACCTCGTTCCATTCCCGCCTTAACTGCTGGGTTTCCGATTCTTTACTGCCAGATAGATACCAGGGCATGGCCTGCTCTCCCGACGCAGTCCAGACAACGGGGAGGGCTCCCCAGCGAGCGATGATGTAGCGCCAGTGCTGCTTCATCTTCTCGGTACCGAGCCATGGCAAATGGTATCCCCAGGTACCAAGGATGCATGGCACCAACCCCTGCTCGACGAGGTGTTCGATGCGTTTGTCGGCCTCATCAAAATACTCCGGCCGGATTCGTGTGTAGAGCTTTTCCCAGGGAAAGCCGTTATCGCCCAATCCGCGTTCGTCGAAGGCAGGCATGTCTGGATAAAGGCCGGCCACAATCTGAATGACAGAGAAGCCCTTATCACGCCGGTCTGCTGTCAACTGCTGAAAATCTTCGGGCCAACGCAGGCGCTTGACCAAGCCCATCCACCAGGTGTCACCAAGCCAAAAGAACGGCGTAGCGTCGGCGTGTGCGAAATGACGGCGATCCTGGGCCACTTGAATCGCACCGTGAAGGAGAAGGGGGTTCTTTCCGGTGTAGGGCGTCACAGTCAACTCCCCTCGCACACCATGCAGGCCGGTATTGGAGGAGTCGCTGCATTCAGTTTGAAAGCGATGATTTCCAGTGAGACGCGAAGAATATCGCACCTTCCAGGATTGTCCTCCGGCCCAGAAAGCGGGAACACGGCGTTGCGTATCTGCGGGGTCAGTGAAGACGACATCGAGGGTGAGTTCATTAAAAGGATCCTGGTAGGTCTTTGCCGATTCGAAGCGGAACTCCACCATTCGATTGGCCTCTGTAGCCGCTATGGCTGAGCAGCTCATCCATAGCGTGCAGGCCATGAAAAGGAAATTGGATTTTGAAAACATGAGTAGTCCTTGTAATTTTTTTAGCGGGCGCCGGGCTGCGCAGCCTGCTGCGCGGCATTGAGCTTTGTAACGATCGCCCGCTCGCGGGCTGCGTCTTCCGGCCGTTTGAGTTGTTGGTAGAGGCGAGCTAGAAGTACATGCGCACCTCGATGATCTGGCTGGGCCTCAACGACTTTTTCAAGCATCGCGACGGCCTCA
>CAZZGS010001018.1:0-2006 GCA_964653845.1 uncultured Bryobacter sp. | reverse complement strand
CCTGCAGCGCGGCTATCAGGCCAATACCCGTGTGATCACCACGGTTGATGAAATCAGCCAGGAAACGATCAACCTCAAGCGCTAGCGCCTGAAGAATTCGTGATTCATGAGCCAATCTGAGCAATTCGATCACTACCTCGACATGCCTTTAAGTGTCGAGGCTGTACTCGACGAAAAAACGATGACCATTTTCGAGATTCTCGCCCTCGAAGAAGGCAGCGTAATCAAGCTCAACCGGTCGGCCGGCGAAAACATCGATCTCATCATTGGCGGCACTGCGGCGGCCTTTGCCGAAGTTGTAATTATCGACGAATCGATGGGTGTTCGAGTGACAGATTTGGCCACGGAAAACTGAGGAAGAGAACACAATGTGGAATCTGGTGAAAGAACTGTTTATCAAGGGCCGCCTTCTCGGCAAGAATCAGCAGGCTCAGCCGCCTAGAGCCAAAATTACGATTGCCGGCCAGAAGTGGCTGGGGCCAGGCGAGTCGATGAGAGTTCTTGAAGTCGAAATCGACGGCGCCACCCATAAGCTTGTGGTCTGGAATAGTGCCAAATCCAGCCAGATTCTCGAACTGGAAACCAGAACCCGAAAGTCTCAGCTAGCGAGGGAAGCGGTTTGCTGAAGACTCTTCTCGCGATTGGCTTTTGCGCCAGTGTCGCTCTTGCCGCTCCAGCCTCCGGTTCTGCCGTCGATTCCAGCAACACGCCGCTTCGCCTCGCCATACAGCTCACCATCGCTGCCATGGTTCCCATGCTTTTCGTCACTATGACGCCGTTCCTGCGGATCAGCGTGGTGCTCCATTTTTTGCGCCAGGCCCTCGGGACGCAAACGGTGCCCTCCAATCAGGTCATCATTGCCCTATCCGCACTGCTCACAGTGCTCTCCATCTCCCCCCAGCTCTCATCCATCTACCAGGGAGTCATCGAGCCATACAACAAGGGCACGATAAGCGAAGAACAAGCCTTCCTGGCCGGTGGCAACCAGATGAAGAGCTACATGGTGCCTTATCTTGGCGAGAAAGAGATCGCCATGATGTTGCGAGTCTCGCGTGGCCCTGCCCCGAAGACTCCAGCCGATCTCGCCTTTCCCGTCATCGCTGGTGCCTACATGTTGAGCGAACTCAAAAGTGCCTTCAAGATCGGTGTGCTCCTCTATATGCCGTTCCTGATTGTCGACTTGATTGTGTCTGCCGTGATCGTAACGCTCGGCATGATCCAGTTGCCTCCGGTCATGGTCTCAGCGCCCTTCAAGATCCTGATCTTCGTCATTGCCGATGGCTGGTCGGTCATCATTGACGCCGTTATGAAATCCTTCGAGGTCGTACGCTGATGGAGACCGTCGTTGCTGTTGAAATTGTCCGCGGGGCGATCCTCACCTCGATCTTGATTGCTGCCCCACTGCTAGGCATCTGTCTCATCTGCGGCATCGTATTCAACCTGATCCAGGTTGCTACCTCGATTCAGGACCCCGGCTTCAGCTCGATTCCCCGCTTTTCGGTCTGTGCCTTTGCCTTCCTGCTGCTCCTGCCCTGGATGCTGAATCAGATGTCCGGCTATATCGCACGAATGGCTGAAATGATTCCGAGGATTGCGCGGTAGCTATGGTGACACTCGAAGGAGCCGCCGCCTTGTTTGCCACCGAAGTTGCCCGGGCGGTGACGGCTGTAGCCGTCTTGAATCTCCCCGGTTTTCGGCAGGTTCCAGGCCCGGCGCGCGCCTTTCTAGGGCTTTGTATCGCCTGCGCCTGTTTCTCAGGTAAATGGGCGGCTGCTGGCACTGCAGATCTAGCCCCTGTTGGCTTCTGGCTCGTGTGCGGCCGCAACCTGATAGCCGGCCTGCTCGTGGCCTTGCTCTGGAATACGGTGCTTGAGGCCTGCTCGCTGACGATCCAGTTGGCCAGTGTTCAATCCGGTCTTAGCTACGGCTCGATTATCGACCCGACCAACGATACTGAAAGTGGTTCGCTCCTCAGCATCACGCAGTTCTGCGTTTTGCTGACCTTT
>CAZZGS010001017.1:0-2009 GCA_964653845.1 uncultured Bryobacter sp. | reverse complement strand
CTCTCGCGGGGGATGGGCATCCGCTCGAGCGCTGCCCTCCGCAGCGACTACAGCGGCATCCATCGCGTCACGCAGTAACTGCCCTTCGTACTGTGTTACGAGTGAGTTGGCCGGAATCGCTGGCAGAGCGTGAAGGTGGCGGACTTTGACTTGTGGGAAAGCCTTCTGGTTCGCATCCTGCGCAGCCGCACGGTGCAGCAGGGCAAAGAGTGCGGAGTTCAGAAAGGCAATCACCACAGTGTCAGATACGCCTGCCACGCCTGCGCAGGCGAGAAGGCTGTTGCGAAAGTACGTTGGTGCGCGATGTCTTGCCGCGATCGGACGGTCGGCGGTCTGGCGAACCAGGATTGGCACACCTCGGTACCGCTCAGGATCCCGAGCAGTGCAGTACTCGCCCTCCGCGAGCGTGGGTTCAGTCCACAACCACTTCTTCGGAGGTCCGCAGAAGAAGGCAGCGATATCTCGACCCTCGCGGATAGGAGAGAAGGCTTGTGAGTCGTCAGGCAGGGCGTCAAGCACGATCTTCTTCGACACATTGCCGGTGTGCACACCCGGATCTGCAAACGTCTTCGCATCGAAACGAGGTCGCTCTGCAAGTACGGCGAGTGTACGAGCAATCTCGTCTGATAGTGTGGACGCGACCGCATCGCCTGGTACGCTGGGCCTTTGAGCTGCAGTGACCACCCACGCAGTCGTCGAGCCGGGGCTCTCGTTGGGCTTGGCAGCAATCGTGAAAAGGCCAACTGGTTGTGTCACGCCCGGAAATGAATCTTCGCCAGCATCGACTACGGGAGGTACAACGTCGGCGATCGCCGTGACTTCCGCTCTCGCTTCTCCGTAGGCAGCAAGTTCCGCAACCAGCTTTGGAAGCACCAAGCCAGCGCGGCCGTGGGTCGCCAGGACCTGCGCGGAGAGTACAAGCATGGCGGGGTGGGCCGCAGGCCAGCGGGCTATGCAGGGAAACCGACGGAGCATCAGCGCAAGGGCGCGATCCGTTATGTCTGCTTGCTGCCTACCCGTGTAGGACACCCAAGGAGGATTACCGAGCACAACGTCAAAGCCTGATGAGAATTTCGCGGGCGAGATGGAGAGCGGCAACATTTAGCTTCTCCCCACAGGCTGGAACAACGATCCCTCCACGGGCGGAGACTCGTGCCATTCAAATACTTCCGGAAACTCAAGGTGCCAATGGAAGAAGTGGTACTCGGCCGCGAGTCGCTTGATCTCGTCCTTGATCCACGGCAGTACCGAGTGAGGATTGCGTTCGATTTCTCTGTAGACCAGCTCGGTGATGGCGTCCCAGTTGCCGGGGAAGCCGGGGAGAGATCCCGGAGCGTCGGAGTCGTGCTTCTTCCAGACAAAGGCTGCACACCACGCGTCCGCGAGGAGGCGTGAGTTCTCATACGCGGAGCCTCGGATGGCCGCGGCGTACTGCTCTTCGTGCCGCCGCACCGTTGCGGAATCGTCTTCCGATTCGGCGTTGATCGATGCCAACGTTGCCGGGAGGTTCCCGAGCTTGATCTCGAAACCTCGCTGGAAATACTCCGTGAGCGTCCCTTGTCCGCTGACGCGGTCCTTCTTCTCTTGCTTATTCCGCTTCTTGTAATACGACACCACCTTCTTGTCGTCGCCGGTCAGAGGTTCGAAGGCATCGTCCGGGATCCCCGCCTGCATCAGCTTCGGGGTCGTGCCCAGGAGCGAGTTGCCGCGCTTGATGTGGGCATCGAGGAAGGTGAGAGGCTTGCCTGGTTCCATCGACTCCATCCAGAGTGAGACCTTGCACAACTCAACCGCCATCGGATTAAGATCGACCCCGTAGACGCACCGCCGGATGACCTCGCGGAGGGCCTGCTGGTACATCAGGGGCGAGGGCTCGCTCTCGCCCTGCGAGTAGGCTCGTGCCCGGGCGAGGTGATGGGCAAGCCGGTGGGCCGCCCCGACCAAGAAGTGACCAGACCCGCAGGCGGGATCACACACTCGCAGGTTCAGAATCGCCGATTCGGCGTCTG
>CAZZGS010001016.1:0-2014 GCA_964653845.1 uncultured Bryobacter sp. | reverse complement strand
GACCAGCCCGACACTGACAAGGACGATCCCGAGAGCCTGCTTCAGCTTTAATTCACTCGCTGCCTTGCCCATCTGCAGGCCAACAAAAGTCCCTACCAGCGTCGCACCCAAAAAGCTGAACGCCAGTCCCAGCACTTCCCCCCACTGCGCAGAATGCTGCACAGCACCAGTCAAGCTATTCACCGCAATCACGGGCAGCGAAGTGGCGGTAGCACGCCTCGCATCCAGGCCCCCAAACGCAATCAGTGCCGGCACCAGCAAAAATCCTCCACCTACGCCAAGCATTCCAGTCAACACACCAACAACGGCACCCAAAACAATCGAAACCCCAACCCGGCTCTTCCCTACTCTGTTATCCGCTGCGCTCTGAAACATCCGCACTCCCGCCACCATCACCAGCCCCGCAAACCCCAGCATCAGCCATCGGGCATCGAGGTGTTCAGCCAGCATCGCACCCACCTTCGTGGCCGGCATTCCAGCCGCCCCAAAGATAACCACCTCCCGCCACGCCACCCGCCCAGATCGCCACTGCAACAGAGTCCCCACCAGCGCCGCCGTCCCAACCACCAACTGCGACACAGCCACAGCCTGCTTCAGGGGCAACAATGCACCATAAACCAGCAACGGCAAAGCCAAAATGGCACCCCCGCTACCGAGGGCGCCCAAGACTACACCGATCAACACCGCAAGCGGCAGAATCGCCAGATTCTCAACCTGCAAGGTTCGCTTCTTTCCAGGCAGCCTCAAGCCGAATGCGCTCGCTTGAGCACATCAACCCGCACAACTGCTCCACCAAAGGATCAGCCACAAAGTAGATCACCTCAAGACCCGCCTTACGCCGCCCCACAAGCGAAGCATCATACAACGCCTGCAAGTGCCGGCTCGCATTCGATTGCGTCAGTCCGGTCGCCTCCACTAGTAACTTGACGCTCCGCTCCCCCAGCATCAATTCCTGAAGGAGGCGCAAACGCGAAGGCTCACCCATGGCGCGAAACCGCTGTGCGATGGATTCCAGAAATGCCTCTGGAATAGCTGTCTTTTGAACTCCCACTGCTTTGATTATCCCTTCACTCCAGCCTTGCGCAAAATCGTCATCATCGGGCACCAATTCGTAAAGGCAGACTGAAACAGATTTGCCCCGGCAAAGGCGGTAAACCAATACCAGCGTGGATCCACAAAACTGCCCAATGCGACGGTCGCCACCACGATCGCCCCGGCAATCATTCTCAACATCTGTTCTACATTCATGACACTCTCCTCAATCGTTTTCGAATCAAAAAATAAACAACAGGAACCGTAACCCGCGACAGCGCAAGCGAAGCCACCTCACCCGCCATCAACGCAATCGCAAGGCCCTGAAAAATCGGGTCAAACAAAATCACCGCAGTCCCCACCACCACTGCCGCAGCAGTCAACATCATCGGTCGAAACCGCACCGCGCCGGCATCAATCACCGCCAGATCCAGCGGCATCCCTTCCTTCAGCCGAAGCTCGATAAAGTCCACCAGGATAATCGAATTGCGAACCACAATCCCGGCTCCGGCAATAAAGCCAATCATCGAAGTCGCCGTAAAAAACGCCCCCATCATGGCATGAGCCGGCAGAATCCCAACCAGCGAAAATGGGATCGCCACCATGATCACCAGCGGCGTGATGAAGCTCTCAAACCAGCCCACAACCAGTACATAAATCAACACGAGCACTGCAGCAAAGGCGATCCCAAGATCACGAAACACCTCATAGGTGATGTGCCACTCGCCATCCCACTTCATCGAATAGCGCGAAGTATCAAAGGGCTGCCGCGCCACATATTGTTCAATCGTGTAGCCAAACGGCTTGTACTTCTCAATCTCGGGCCCCACAGCCAGCACCGCATAAACAGGGCTCTCGATCTCACCTGCCAGATCAGCAGTCACATAGGTAACCGGCATCAGATTCTTGTGATAAATATTGCGAGCCTCACGCGTCGCAATCACACTCGTAAGCTCTGCAATAGGCACCAGCGCACCGCCAG
>CAZZGS010001015.1:0-2016 GCA_964653845.1 uncultured Bryobacter sp. | reverse complement strand
CTTCGAGCGAAAGCCCTTGGCAATGGTTGTGGATTGAGATTGCAGCCTCATGGCCGTGGGCCACGGCCCAGATGATGTTCTTGGGGCCAAAGGCGGCGTCACCACCGGAAAAAGACTCCGGGGCGAGTGCCTTCAAAAGTTTTCCGATTGACAACCGGGACTTCCCATTCGTCGAATTCGATGCCAAGGTCGCGTTCGATCCAGGGGAAGGCGTTCTCCTGGCCAATGGCCAGAATCACGTCGTCGGCAGCGAGGAAGATCGTCTCGACAATCTTGGATCGCTTTGCATGCGCATCCCATTCGAGGCGTTCAAATTCCATGCCCTTGAGGACGCCATCTTCGATCACAAAGCGCTTGGGAGCATGATTGATGATGATCTCTACGCCTTCTTCTTCGGCGTCGTCGAGTTCCCAGGGAGAGGCCTTGAAGTAGCCACGCGGACGCCGAGCCATTACCTTGATATCGGTTCCGCCCATACGGCGCGAAGTACGGCAACAATCCATGGCGGTGTTGCCAACGCCGATGATCAGCACTTGTGCACCGATCGAATCGGTGTGTCCAAAAGCGACCGACTCAAGCCAGTCGATGCCAAGGTGAATACGGTCGGTTTCATGGCGACCGGGGATATCGAGATTCTTGCCCCGAGGCGCGCCCGAGCCTACGAAGATCGCGTCGTAGCCTTCGTCCAAAAGGTTCTTCAGGCTTTCAACCGGCGAGCTGTAGCGAATGTCTACGCCCATATCGAGGATCATGTCGACTTCTTCGTCGAGTACTTTTTCGGGCAAGCGGAAAGAAGGAATATTCGTCCGCATCAAGCCGCCCGGCTTGCTCTGCTTCTCGAAAATCGTCACTTCATAGCCAAGTGGCCGAAGGTCGTTGGCTACTGTAAGCGACGCAGGCCCCGCGCCCACAAGCGCCACGCGCTTGCCGTTGTTCTCGGCAGGCGGCTTTGGCAGCATGTGCCCCACATCACCCTTCAGATCTGCGGCTACGCGCTTAAGCCGGCAGATAGCGACAGGCTGCTCTTCGATACGTCCGCGGCGGCAGGCCGGCTCGCACGGACGGTCGCAAGTGCGCCCGAGAATTGCCGGGAATACATTGGATTCCCGATTGGTTATATAAGCTTCCGCGTACTTACCTTGAGCGATCAAGCGGATGTACTCGGGCACATTGGTATGCGCCGGACAAGCCCACTGGCAATCCACTACACGGTGAAAGTACTCGGGGTTAGTGACGTCGTTTGTTTTCAGAATGCCCCTCGTTCCAGAGCCGCTTTATGCGGACAATGGGAATCTATCATAGATGCGCCTGTGCGTCGAGATCTCCAGGGTGGTGACAGATGGATTGGCGGTAAAACGCTGGAGCCGTGCGCACGGCCCGTGGAGACACCCGGGGCTTTGTTGCTTGGGGGGATTGGGTAGAATTCATGGGTTTGGGTTTGTTTTCTGGATTTTCTGCGACTGTGATGGCTTTGGCGGCAGGTTTTCGTATTTGGTCAGGATGCGGTCGGCTTTTGGGTTGCCGGTGATAGATGGAATTTTGGGTTCTGCGGGATCCTCAAGCCCCTGCGGTTCAAGATTTATGTGGACAAGACCCTCTGGGGTGACCAGGACCGGTTAGACTTCTTCTTTTGGGCGCGCGGGGAGAGGAGGGAGATCCTCGATGGGTTCGATTTCTGCGTTTTTGTTGCTGGCTAGGAATTGATCTCGAAGCTGGATTTCCTGGCGGAGGAGTTTGAGGGTGCGGGCCATGCGGGCGGGGAGACGGTCCAACTCGCGCAGGATGGAGTTGAGGAAAGGGACTGGGGTTGCGAGGATATCGGCGACTCGGAAGCTCATGGCCTGGTTGAGGAGGTATTCCATTTGGAGGAAGCGGAGCTGCTGGTGGATGAGCTGGTGGACGAGGGAGACCTCGGTGGGTGTGATTGGGTTGAACTGTTCGAGGTAGTTGGTGACGACAGTGAGGGCGATGTCGTTGTCGTGGAGGAAGAAGTCAAAGTTTTTGAGGCTGAAGAGG
>CAZZGS010001014.1:0-2021 GCA_964653845.1 uncultured Bryobacter sp. | reverse complement strand
TCTCCTGCGAAGGTCCATGGAATCTTACTTATAAAAGTGCCCAGACACCGTTGGCAAAGTCGATGGCAGCAAGGGTCGAATCCCGTCGCAGGCGCCGTTCAATCTTCCGCAAAGCCTAAAAGCAAATTCTTATCCGTATCCGTAATTCATTCCGGATTGGATGGCGAACTGTTGGTCGACACCAATCAGTCCATTGGCGAACTTGTCATCGCCGGAAGGTCATATGGCTTTCAGTGGACCGGCGCTGGATTGATATGGGATCGTGAACTACCTTATCGGTCTATTATTTACAGGATCGCAGAAATCGTCGAGAATTTCCACTAAGGTCACTATGCCTACTTCAGCTCATCCCGATGCCTTTGGTTACATCGATGACCTCATATCAGATGTGGGCTCACCATGGTTCACAGAACTGGCACAAATCGCTACTATTCATGGCCAACAGACCCTTGATGCAGCCTGGAAGTCTCGGGTGCTTGAGTTGTTCCATACCGGCGTTTCGCAAGTGGCAGTTCCCGCCGCAGCACAGGCTGCTGGGGTCGTGGCGCTTCCTACAAGCGACAGCATTGAGTGGCTCGGTGAATTCGAGAATTTCAAGTTATTGCAAGGCTCGTTGAAAATCGCACTCGACAAGCGCGTGACGATTATCTTTGGCAAGAACGGAACTGGAAAGACCAGTATTTGCGATGCCATAAAAATCCTGGTAAATCCTGAGGAGCCCAAGCGACCCCTGAACAACGTACGTTCCAATGCCGTAATCCACCCGCTGTTTAAGGTGAAGCTGCGCAGTGAGGTGGCGGCTAGAGTCTGGAAAAAAGGAGACCGACTCGGATCACTGACCAGTACAGTGAAATACTTCGATGCGGAGATTGCTGGGCGCAACGTACAGAGCGCCGTCGAGCCGAGCCGCATCATCGAGCTGACCCCATTCAAGCTCCACGCCTTTAATACCATTCGAGCCTTCGTGACGGAAATCCGAGACGCCTTGGTCGGTGAACATGCAGGCGTGAAAACCGAGATCGCCTCCTCGGTCAAGCACCTCGTCACAATACTGGGATCAGCGGGCAACTCGACCTTCCCTGGTGGAGTAGTCAGTTCTGCGCAACTGATTGAGCAGGCCATAGTGCAGGCCATGACTTTTCCCGGCCCAGAGGCCGTCGCCGCCCAGCAGATCGCTGCGGTCGAGATGGAGAAGGCCACCTCAGAGCAGGGGCTTAAGGTACTATCAAACGAGGCGCGCAACACCGGACGACTCATCGAAAAGCTCAAGAAGATCTGCGCCGAAGTCGAGCGACTTTGGACGATGAAACCAGGAACAGCGACCAAGCAACTTTCTGAACGTCAGGCCGAACAGGCAGCGCTCTCAAAGACGCTAATTCCCTCTGGCGTTCAGCAGGCGGCATTCGTCGGGCTTCTGAACGCTGCGCAGCAAGTCCATGACCTTGCTGTGGTAAAGCCTGACCATGTTTGCCCTCTGTGTCGCCAGTCTATTGGCGTCTAGGGCGAGAGCCTTTTCCACGCGTACCACAAGTTGATTACAAACGCTCTGGCGCAGGAAATAATTAAGCTGAAGCACGAGGTTGATGATGCGGCTCCCATCCCCGGCATTCTGGAAAGCCTCGTTCCGCAGGATCTCGATGCCTGGACGGTGGATCAGGCGCTGCGCACCGATGCTGCAATCGCAATGCGAGAATTGTTATCCCATGTAAAGTCAGACGCTGATGAAACTCCAGCGGGGACCACGGCAAAAAGTTGCCTCATGGCAGTAATTACCAAATTGGAAACATCGCAGACGCAGAAGGCGTCAGCCCTTGCCGTAGCCGCAAGAGACATGGAGGAACCGAAGCGGAAGCTCGCGACCCTGAGAGAAAATATCGCTAAGGTACTGGATCTGGGAAAACTTCACACGGCGCTAACTGACCTCATCAAGGTGCTGAATATGGCGCAAAGAGAGCACCGATACAAAGTGTCCCTTCGGCAAGCGTGCGGGACGGGGTCCTCCGGGGTCGTGCAGGCTGAGG
>CAZZGS010001013.1:0-2024 GCA_964653845.1 uncultured Bryobacter sp. | reverse complement strand
GATGTAGATCACGATGCCCGGCATGGCGGGGCGGGCCGCCTTCAACGGCCACGATTCGTCAGCCCGGCGAAACGTGGAACTGACGGGCGCGGCTGCCTTGGCCACACCCTTGACCGCGTACTTGATCGTCGCCTTGCGGGCCGAAGGCGCCGGCATGGCCACCGCGCCAGCCCAGGTGCGCGTCAATGCCCACCAGGACAGATCGAGCAAAAAGCTCTTGCCCAGGCCGTTGTCCCCAGCAATCAGGTTGATGCGCTCTGCCCAATCGACACGAACGTCGGGCGCGAGGCCGACGTGCTTCAGGGCGTCCAGTTCGGCGAGCGCGGCGCGGTGGGTGGTTTTGAGGGATTCGACGGCTTGGATGCGGGTGGCGAAGGTTTGTTGGAGCGCGAGTGGCGGAACGACGACCGGAATGCTGCTGCACACCGACTTGTTCATGTATGGCAGCGTGGTGGACGATGCCATCGCGTGCATGAAGCTTTTCTGGAATGCTAAGCAATACATCAGAAATACGCCCTCGACTCCTTCGCGACATTGAAATGAATGAAGCTGTTGATTGACAACCATTGGCGCGCCGGCGATTGAGACGATACCCAAATCACCGACACAGCTTATGACGACACTGCCTTGCGGTATTACTCTGGCATTCACGTGTCTAATTTCGTCGCGAGACAGGCCGATCCGCCTTGTTGATCCCATAGTCATACCGAGATGGAAGAGGTCGGATGTCGTGACCCAAGGAGTACCGCCTGAAAACGACTTGGGTTTATCACGTCCTGGAACTATGCAATCTGTGACATCGCCTACTGAGCGCGCTTCCCAATTCCTTTCGTTGGTACGGGGATCACCAAACATCTCAATGAACATGGACTGCGTGAGATTGTCCAGTTGCGCCAAGGCTTCCCGGCGCTTGGCTCTGAGCGAATCGGCTTGGTCGAGGATGGCGGCGATGCGGCGTTGTTCGGGGAGGGGTGGGAGGGGAAACGAATACCGCGCAAGATCCTGCCCGGTGAGGTGCTTGATGGTGGCTCCGGTGTAGTAGTCGGCGAGCGCACCGCTGAGGTAGTCCGCCCTAAGTCGATGCACCAAGAATCTGCCATCAAGTTCAGCACGGGGGCGCACTCGATGGATCGCCTTCTGGAATTTCATTCCGGGGACACGCCCGTCCCAGATGCCTGCTCTACCGGCCTCTCCACCCTCGCAAACAAGTACGTCACCCTTGCGCAATCCGTACCGCTCATTCTCATGGTCTTCGAAAGGCATCAATTGCACTTCCGAGGTGTCGACCTCAAACCACCGCACATTTGGGTTTCGTAGGTACGGCTGCGGGCGCCCCTTGTTCTTGGCCGCGTCGAGCATCTTGCCTAGGCAATGCTCCGCGACATCACCGAGGCACACTTTTGGCCAGCCTGAGCTTGCGCGACCAGTCACCCGAGCATCCCTTCGAGTTCCTTCATCCCCGCCTGAATCTCCTCCTCCAAGGCCGACAGCCTCGCCAGAATCTCCTGCGGCGGCCGATGCTCCACCACATCGTGCACCACCTCCTTGTACCGGTTGGCCAATTTGCGGAAGTCTGCGACCACCGCACTACGGTCACCGCGCACCGGCAACCAGACCTCCCACCAGAAGGCCTCGGCGGTGTCTTCCGGCAGCAAAGCGGGGTCGTCTTGCCACAAGGCGTGAACTTCTTCGAGCCGAATAGTCGCGATCGTGTTCAGCAGCGCATGGTGATCGTATGAGTCGCCATTGGCCTTTTTGCGATCAGCCAAATAGTCCTCAATGTACTTCTCGAAGTGATCAAGCTTTCCATCGGGCACAAAGACGTTCGCGTAGGTCGTACCCGCATCCGTACGAACACTCAATACTTCGATCTTCTTCCGAGCGTCTTTACCAATTTCATAGCCGAGGCTCTCGAAGGCCATCGCCACATCAGGCATACCAACGAACTGAACTTGAAGACCAAGGCCGCTTTCGAGGCCCAGCTCTTGCTGGACGGCCACCACCTGCTGCGCAACTGGCTTTTT
>CAZZGS010001012.1:0-2024 GCA_964653845.1 uncultured Bryobacter sp. | reverse complement strand
CTGGAACATAGTCTGCATTAGCGCCTGCTCAACCTTAGCGATACGTCGCATAAACATCTCGCAGCATCCGCGCCACCGGCGCACACAATTCAAGCTCAGCGAGGCACAGATCCTCGAGCTTCGCCATCAGCAATTCGAGCACCACCGCCAAGCCATCGGCAGAAGGCGCATTCGCCACCTGCACGGCCATTATTTCTTGCCTGACCAGCCCGGAACACCCGGCCTGATCTAAATAGGATATAGGGATCGACACACCAACATACCTACCAGCCGCAAAACAGGCATCCTTCCCCCTCCACCCCAACTCAATAAAAACAAAAGAGAAATAATCTTTTCCCGGCCGCGAAGGATAAAGTTCTCATCAGCCAGACGGGGCGGGAAAGCTGGTGGAAAAGTGTATTTTTACCCCCGTCGGGGTGATGAGAACGTGCATTGAGCTAAGCCGCTATCAGGTCTTCAGAGATATGGGGATTGGAACTTGGATTGTGGGCGTAGAAGAGGCAACTGTGCAGAGTTTTGCCCCTGAGAATGGGTCTCTAAGCGAGGGTCCCTTTGGCGCTGCGGGTTCTCAGCTCTGTTGTCTGGTCTGGCCCAGGTGCGTTTCCCCTTCGAGATCTGTGTTTTGGGCGCAGACCGGCATGTTCCCGGACGGGAGTGATCAGGCGAGGCGAGATGTTGGCACGGATCAGGCATCTTAGGGTGGCCTCGCTGGCCAGCGGCTCGGCGGCAGTTTCATCTCGCGCAACATCGTTCCGAGTTTGCAGACGGGACAGCGAGATGCGGCTTCGATTGCCTCACTTGCCTTGGTGCCGGGTGTCGCTAGTGGGGATGGTTGCGGGGCTTGGAGGAGCTTACGGCAGAGTTCGAGGTTCGCTTCACGGTTGCGATTGGCATAAAGCCCGTAATGACGGATGCGCTGGAAGCCCGGCGGTATTGCGTGCAGCAGGAAGCGGCGGATAAACTCGTCAGCTGCGAGGGTCATCGTTCGCGGCTTCTGTGGATCGGCTGAGCTGTAGTCTTTGTAGCCGAAGCTTACCTTGCCGTCGTTATCGCTGATCAGACGGTGGTTGGTGATCGCTATTTTGTGGGTGTATCTTCCGAGATAGTCGATCGCCTTCTCTGGCCCGCCGAAGGGGGCCTTGGCATAAACGACCCAGTCCTGCTTGCGTGCCGCTGCGATGTGTTGTTTGAGTTGGGCCTTGTTGTTGAGATGGCTGAGTTGTCCGTGGAAGCTCAGTTTGGCTTGGTCGAGTTGTTCGAGGAAGAGTCTGCGGAAGAGTCTGGACAGCACACGCACTGGAAGAAAGAAGTTCTGGCGGCAACCGACCCAACGCGTAGCGTCGGGGCTGGTGCCGCCACCGGTAACAACGCAGTGGATGTGCGGATGGTGCAGCAGGTTCTGGCCCCAGGTGTGCAGGATCGAGAAGAAGCCGATCTTGGCCCCCAGGTGTTTGGGGTCTGCGGCGATGGTGAGGAGTGTTTGCGCGCTGGCAGCGAAGAGGATGCCGTAGAGGACTTTCTTGTTTTGCAGTGCTAACTGCGCGATTGCCGGCGGCAGCGTGAAGACTAAGTGATAGTAAGTAACAGGCAACAGTTCGGCACGCCGCCGCGTGAGCCACTGCTCCCGGGCCATTGTCTGGCACTTGGGGCAGTGGCGGTTGCGGCAGGAGTTGTAAGCAATGCGTTGATGGGCACAGTGGCCGCATCTCTCGACATGACCGCCAAGGGCGGCGGTACGGCAGGTCTCGATGGCGCGCATGGGCTTGAGTTGTTCGAGCGTGAGCGCGTAGTTGTTACGGTAAGACTCGCCGTGACGCCTGAAGATATCGGCCAGCTCGAGGCTGGGCCGGGACACGCCTCAGGCTTGGACTTTACCGGGGCGGCCTGGCTTGCTCTTTTCCACCAACGGCGGCTTGGGCTTGAGGATCTGATCCAGCGGCGAACCCGTTGAGGAGATCTTCGCCACACTGACATGGGTGTATCGCGCCGCACTGCTGTCCGGTTAAAAGTCGAATAGAATTAGT
>CAZZGS010001011.1:0-2025 GCA_964653845.1 uncultured Bryobacter sp. | reverse complement strand
GAAGCGCCCGGATTGGCTCAATCGCGATATGAGTCTTGAGGCGGTTGAGGACGATGGCTAGGGCATGATCACGAACCTGCGAGTCAAGAACTTCAAGAGCCTCAATGACGTCGAAATTGAGCTGGGGCCCGTGACTGTACTCGTAGGCCCGAACAATTCTGGTAAAACTACCGCTCTGCAAGCGCTCGCCCTGTGGGAAATCGGACTCCGTAAGTGGATCGAAAAAAGATCTGCCAAACCTACTCCCGATAAGCGACCCGGCGTCACGATCAATCGCAACGATTTGATCGCAATGCCAGTTCCCGATGCCAATCTCTTGTGGAGGGATCTGCACGTCCGTTCCGTAGCCCGCAAAGAGGGCAAGCAGCAGACTCAAAATATCAGGATCGAAATCCTGGTGTCGGGCATCGCAGGTGATCGGGCATGGGATTGTGGATTCGAATTCGACTACGCAAACCAGGAATCTTTCTACTGCAGACCATTGCGTCTGGCAAGTGATGCAAGGATGGTGGTGCCAGAAATTGCGGGGAATCTGGGTATGGCGTTCCTGCCTCCGATGTCGGGCCTTGCAGCGACAGAGGATTTCTTGCAGCAGGGAGCGATTGACGTTCGCATTGGAGAAGGCCGAACCGCAGAGGTGTTGCGAAATCTCTGTTTCGAGATATCTCAAAATGCAGAGCATTGGAAGTCTCTGGTAACCCTGATTCAGAATCTGTTTGGCGTGACGCTCCATCAACCCGTGTACCTGAAAGAACGTGGCCAAATCTCGATGTCGTATTCCATGCGAAATATCGAATTGGATCTTGTTTCTTCAGGACGTGGGCTTCAGCAAACGCTGCTTCTATTTGCCCATCTTTACGCGCATCCGAAGACCGTCCTGCTACTGGATGAGCCGGATGCTCATCTCGAGATTCTGAGGCAGCGTCAAATCTACCAATTGTTGACTCAGACCGCAGAGGCCCAAAATTGCCAAATCATCATTGCCAGCCACTCCGAGGTGATCCTGAATGAAGCGGCAGACCGCGACATCGTGATCGCTTTTGTCGGCAAACCTCATCGCATTGACGATCGCGGCAGCCAGGTATTGAAATCGCTCAAGGCAATCGGATTTGATCAGTACTACCAAGCTGAACAAAAGGGTTGGGTGCTGTATCTGGAGGGTTCAACGGATTTGGCCATGCTGCAAGCATTCGCCGAGCGGTTGAATCATCCGGCACAAGAAGCGCTCTCCAATCCGTTTGTGCATTATGTAGGGAACGTCCCTTCCAAGGCGGCCGACCACTTCTATGGCATCCGTGAGGCCAAGCCAGATTTGGTGGGCCTGGCAATCTACGATTCCATCGGGCAGAATTTTTCAGAAGCGGGACAACTTATTCAGTTGGAGTGGCGCCAACGGGAGATCGAAAACTACTTGTGCTTCAGAGAAACGCTTATGGCTTTCGCCAGCAAGGCGGAAGCGCTCGCAGGTCCACTGTTTGAGCAAGAACTGAGAAGCAGGCAAATCAACGCTATGGCCGCTGCAATCGAGGAAGTGCGAACCGCACTTCAAACCCTGCGCAAGCCCGATCCATTCGGTACTGAAATTAAGGCAAGCGATGAATTTCTGAGTCCGGTTTTTCAAATCTACTACGATCGCCTGGGGATTATGAATCTAATGCAGAAAACAGATTTTCATATTCTTGTACGGTTCGTGCCAGCAGACCTGATCGACGTAGAGATTGTTGAGAAATTAGATAAATTGGTGCGCATAGCCGGAATGGCGAAACCAAACTGATTTGGGTGAAGTAACGAAGGGCGGGAATGGCCGAGAGTGAGGGATTCAAACCGGTCATATCAGGGGCTCTGACCGATTGCGTTTACTTACGCCCGACCGAAAGCCCAGACTTGTCCCTCAGCCTGCATCAAGAGGATGAACTCCACCACCTCTTGATAGACTTCGGCTCTTCTTGCCGATTCAGAAACCGGAGGCGGGCCTTCAGTCCAGAGTGAGATAATTTTCTCGTATGTCCCTTCATGGACTCAAAG
>CAZZGS010001010.1:1401-2031 GCA_964653845.1 uncultured Bryobacter sp. | reverse complement strand
GCCGCCTACGACCTGGGCCAATTCCTCTTTCGGCAAGGCAACCCGCAATCCGCCGTAGCACCTCTCGCGAAAGCCGCAAAAATCCTCAACACCGACATCGCACGAGAGGCCCACGCCCAAGCCCTGCTGGCGAGCAAGAACGCACCCGATGCCGAAGCCGCCTTCACCCTGCTGGCTGGATCAAAAGACCCCAAAGTCGCCGCCCGCGCGCTCACCGCCCTGGCCGATTTGACAGGCAACTGTCCTCTCTACGCACGCGCGCTCGCACTCGAAGAAACTATCCCCCGCCTCAATGACCTCGGCCTCTGCGAGCGAGAACAAGGCAATGCCGCCCAAGCGATTGCCCGCTTCCGCCGCGCACTCTCTCTCGACCCGCAAGGCAAGAACCCCGAAACCGCCGTCACACTAAACAACCTCGCCAGTGCCCTCCTCGATACGGGCGTTGGCGCCGAAGCAGAAGTGCACCAGCGCCGCGCCTGGCGCATCCTTGATGCCACCCTCGGCCCCCGCCACACCCGTACGGCTCTCAGCGCCAGCAACCTCGCCGACATCCTGGTCACACGCGGCAAAACCTCCGAAGCCCGCCGCTTCTTTTCACTTGCCTACGAAGTATTCAATACTCGCCTCGGC
>CAZZGS010001010.1:0-1391 GCA_964653845.1 uncultured Bryobacter sp. | reverse complement strand
GCTCGAAGCCAAAGCAGCTCTCGCCTCAGCGCCGCGGCCGTAGCGTCTGCCCAGCCCCATACACGCCAATCCAGTGATTCGAGAAGCTCAGATCCGGTGACGGCTTCACCTGCGGCATATGACAACTGGTGCAGTTCGCCTTCGCTACCACCGCCTTGTGTTTCACACTCGAGTGGCAACCTTGGCACACCGCATCATAGTTCCGCTTCTCGCGCGAAAGCTTCGCATGAGGGTCATGACAGCTCAGGCAGGACAGCTTCTCTTTGCTTTGTTGAAAACACCGGCTCTCGGCCAGATAAATCGGCTGGTGCCGCGCATTCCAGGGGTCTCCCCAATTCGGCGCGCCGCCAGTGGCATCCGGTTGCCTGTGGCAAGCCCCACACTGGTCATTGATAGCCGACGCCCTATACCGTGCCGGATTATCGATCTTGTACTTGCCGCCGCCAGAATCGACATGGGCCTTCCCCGGCCCATGACAAACCTCGCAATTCACCCCTGGCTCAGCCGGCACAATCGTCCCACCCGCCGCCACCTTGGGCACCCCGGTTGAATGGCAGCTAAAGCAACGCAAAATCTGCGCCTCCGGGTCAAAGATCCGGTACTTAACGCCTGCATCATCGCGATGTCCAGGCGTGCGCCCCAGCTTCCCCGTCTGCCGAAACCAGCTCTGCCCCAGCTCCAGGTAATTCGCATCATCCAAACGGTTCACCCACGTTATCGCATGTGTGCCGGAACCAAAAGCCCAATCCGCCTTTGGGGCAGCCTTTGCCAGCGCATGAGCGTGCCCGCTCTCTGCATGAATCGAGGCCTGCCCCGGATGACACCGGCGGCAGGCCTCGATTCCAACAAATTGCGCTCCAAGCGTCGAGGCAATCGTAAACAAGAATGCTTTAGAAAACAAATCGTCCGCTGAACTGGATCTGCCGCCCGAACACGCCAGGCCGCTGCTGGACGATCTTGCCGAAGTTGGGTGAGTTGACATCGAGAACGGGTGCAGTTGTGCCGGTAAAGTGATTGCTGGTGTTGTAGCTCTCAGCACGAAGCTCAAAGCGCAGCCTCTCCTTGACGATGTCAAACTGCTTGGCCACTGTCGCGTCCAGGTTGAAATAAGCAGGCCCAACCAAACCCGGAAATTGAACCGGATTGGCGCGGCGAGTGAATGCCGGCAGGATCTTCACCTTGCTTGTATCAAACCAGCGGTCGCGGGTCGGATTCGACAAGGTCGGGTCCCCATCTACAAGCACTGAACCAAGCCTCATGAAGATGCCCGTATTGGCCGTCACCAGACTGCTGACAGACCAGCCTCCAGCAATGCCATCAAGGAAGCCATTCATGTTTGCGCCATACTTGCGGCCACGGCCAATCGGCAATTCATAGATCGCTGCGCCGGT
>CAZZGS010001009.1:0-2033 GCA_964653845.1 uncultured Bryobacter sp. | reverse complement strand
CCTCTACATCATCCTTGCGATGATCGGCGCTCGCAGCGCCGCAATGACCTTCAACCGTATCCTCGACGCCCGGATAGACGCAAAAAACCCACGCACCGCCATGCGCCACATCCCCAGCGGCCAACTCAGCCAACGCTTCGCCTGGGGCTTCCTAGTCGCCTCAAGCGCCATCTTCTTCCTCGCCAGCGCCCTGCTGAACCCGCTCTGCCTCATGCTCAGCCCGATCGCCCTCGCCATCGTCCTCTTCTACAGCTACACCAAACGCTTTACCTCTTTCGCTCATCTCGTCCTTGGCGCCAGCCTCGGCATTGCCCCCAGCGCCGCCTGGATCGCCGTCACCGGCTCGCTCGATTACCCAATCGGCTTCCTCAGCCTCGCAGTCATGCTCTGGACTGCCGGCTTCGACATCATCTACGCCTGCCAGGACACCGATTTCGATCGCCGCGAAGGTCTCTTCAGCATTCCCGCTCGCATCGGCATCGCAAACGCACTCAATCTGAGCCGCCTCTTCCACGTCCTCACTCTCGTTTCACTCACAGCACTCTCTCAATCCCTGAGCCTATCGCCCTGGCCCGTGCTCCCAGTGGCAGCCCTCTTGATCTACGAGCACTCACTCGTCAAGGCGAGCGACCTCTCCAAAGTCGATATGGCCTTCTTCACCGTCAATGGCTTCATCGGGATGACATACTTTGCCAGCATGGCAATCGAGGTTTATAGAAATGTTTGACGATACCCGTCTCGAATCCATCCACCAAAAAGTCCTCGCCGGCGAACGCCTCTCCTTTGAAGACGGCGTGACGATGTACCGCTCCCCCGACATCCTCGCCATCGGCCACATGGCCAACATCGTCCGCGAGCGCATCAACGGCAACGATACTTACTACAACGTCAACCGTCACATCAACCCCACCGACGTTTGCGTCGCCCAGTGCAAGCTCTGTGCCTTCGGTAAACAAGTCCGCGATCCCGACGGCTACACCATGTCGCACGAACAGGCCTGGGAGGTCGCCGGCAAAGGCTGGTCTGAAGCCGTCACGGAATTCCACATTGTCGGCGGTCTCCACCCCACGCTCACCCTCGACTGGTACTGCGAACTCCTTCGTGGCCTTAAGCAACGCTTCCCCACCGTCCACCTCAAGGCCTTCACGATGGTTGAGATCGGCTACTTCTCCACACGCACCAAGCTCACCATCCGTCAGGTCCTCGAAAAGCTGAAAGCTGCCGGCATGGATTCCCTGCCCGGCGGCGGTGCCGAGATCTTCGCCGAGCCCGTACGACGCATCATCTGCGACCACAAGATCGACGGCAATGTCTGGATCGAAACCGCACGCGAAGCCCACAACCTTGGCCTACATTCCAACTGCACGATGCTCTACGGCCACATCGAATCGGAAGAAGACCGAGTGGATCATCTCGTCCGCCTGCGCACCCTGCAGGATGAGACCAAAGGCTTCCAGACTTTCATCCCGCTCGCCTTCCACCCGGCCAACACTCCGCTCCACCATGTCCCGGTAACCAGCGGCTTCGACGACATCAAGAACATCGCGATCTCCCGCCTGATGCTCGACAACATCCCGCACATCAAGGCCTACTGGATCATGATGACCCCACGGATGGCCCAGCTCGCCCAGCGCTTCGGCTCCGACGATCTCGACGGCACAGTTGTCGAAGAAAAGATCTACCACGACGCTGGCGCAACAACAAGCCAGAGCCTGCGCCGTGAAGATCTCGTCAGACTAATTCGCGAGGCCGGCCGGGAACCGGTCGAGCGAGACACCCTGTACCGCCGCGTCGAGCGCAGCCACCAACCCGATACCGCGTTTACGATTCTGGTCTAAGAATCGAGCCGCCGCGGTCGCCCCCATATAACGCTCGAGCAATCGCTTGTCGGTACGAGCCAGATCGACCACGATCAAGCCATCGAGGCAATTGCCAAACTTCGGATCCACGTTAAAGGCCAGCAACTGGCCGCCCATCTTCAGGTACTGTCGCAGCAACACAGGGATCGACTTCCCATCGGCCTCAAGATCTGC
>CAZZGS010001008.1:0-2035 GCA_964653845.1 uncultured Bryobacter sp. | reverse complement strand
ATCGACTTACCCGTTCCCGAAATAGCGTAAGTGCCTCCAAGTTACCCGGCACCGCATGAGCTTTGTGGGACGTTCCGAGCTTTGTGGGACGTCCTGGAATGTACCTTGCAAAATCACCAATAAAATCAGACCTTCGGTGAGTTTTCTCCCTGAGATATCCATCCCGCACATCGAATGAATCTCCCCACCCGAACAACCCTATCTGTTGAATACAAAAGCACTTTCCAGGCAAATCTGACAAAGACTAATTACCGCAAATTTGGAAAAATTCCGCCTGGGACAGGTCTCCCGCTATTTCAATCCCGGTCTTTTTTCGATCTACCCTGCGCTGCCCTGTCTCGGTCCTGCCAGCCACTAGGCTCCTCTTTCCACTGCTCAGCCGCACAGCCTACAACTGTCAGCCTAGGGCCATTGTTGCGCACCATGTGGGATACGAATCAACTCAACACATTCCTTCCGCGCACGGTAGATGGTGCGGAATGGAAACCCGGCACTACTGAGTTCCCGGCTTCCCAATTTGCGGCCAGTTCGTCCCAGCAGCGGCATTTCCTTCAGAGATTCAGCGGCATAAATAACAATTGCTACACGGCTTGCTTCCGCTAACCCAATACGACTTTCTGCAAAGTAACAGATTTGCCCCGGATCCGCCACCGCGCTTTTGGTCCAACGAAGATTCATCGAGCCGGATAGCGGGTTTCGATCATCCTGCGAACATTATCCTGTTCGATAAATTCACCACGATCTACCTCCGCAATACCGTGATCGACTTCACGCAGAAACCACTCGTCATAGCCTAAAAGTTTTTCTATTGCCTCTTGAACATGTGCTTCCGCAGCACGGCCTTCCGTTTGCGCTAATCGTGATAGCCTCGCGGATTGGTCAAGGCTCAATTGTACTTCCATTCTTTTCCTCCTGATTCTCTTAGCCTAAACCCAGGAAACGGAAAAGTCAGCTTTTCCGGTTCGGCTCAGTCGACAGCCTCAAAACAAGCTCGGTCAATCGACCTCATAATAAGGCAATCACGCTAAATCCCTCAACTTTCTCCCCCTGCCACAAAGAAGCCCAATTCAAAGAATACTCAAACCCAATCCAACGCTCTTGAACATTAAGATTTTGCGAGTCACAACAATTTTCAAAAATCTTTTGCCTCTAACCCACTGATTCCAAATACAACCATCCCGGCCCAAACATTAAGCCCATCTTCCCGCCTGCTAATTTCTGGTCAGGAGTGAACCCAATGAACAACGATCTGAATGATGAACTGAATATTACCAACGATCCATCAACCGAGGCCTCGAACGTAGAATCGCAGCCACGCAAGAAAACCATGTCCGACGCCGCCATCGCGGCCAACCGCGCCAATGCCAAAAAATGCACCGGCCCCAAAACCCGCGAAGGCAAATTCAAATCCTGCCTCAATGCTATGAAGCACGGCATCTACAGTGACAAATTCCTCCTCTCAACCGAAGACAAAGAGGTCTTCGAAAATGTCTCGGCCAGCTTTGTCGAAGAGTTCAAACCCTCCACACCTTCTGAACTCGAACTCGTCGAACAAATGATCGCTATTGCCTGGCGCCGCCGTCGCGTTACTCAGATGATCCAGCAACGCATCAATGCCACCATCGATACTGTCGTTCAAGAGTACGCACAAAACCCCGAGCCGCGGCCTTCCCCAGCAGAAATCTCCGCCCTCGCCTTCGAACTCATTGAAAAACAGACACCCTCTTTTGCCCGCATGGAGGCCTACGAACTCCGCCTCTGCAACCTCTTCCATCGCATTCTCAGCCGCTTCTATTCCATGCGCGACAAAAAATTCAACAACGAAACCAAATTCACCCGAGACCGTTTATCCTTCGCTGCCTAAATCAGCGTCCAACCATCACCCACAACCACCCGGGACAGTCCAAAACAACGCCGGGCCTGCTCTTTGACATCTTGCTAGTTATTTAAAAACAACCGGAGGGCGGCGTGTGCCCAATCGCGTCAACGACCTCGGCCCCTTGGGCAAAACCTGGAGCCAGAACACAGTCTCCTT
>CAZZGS010001007.1:0-2041 GCA_964653845.1 uncultured Bryobacter sp. | reverse complement strand
GCATCGAGACGACAGTGCCGGTGGGGATGTGGGTGATGCGGACGGCAGAATAGGTTGTGTTGACCGACTGACCGCCGGGACCTGAAGAGCAGAAAGTGTCGATGCGGATGTCTTTGTTTTCGATGTGGACTTCGACTTCGTCGGCTTCTGGAAGGATCGCGACAGAGACGGTGGAGGTGTGGATGCGGCCCTGAGCTTCTGTTGCGGGGACACGCTGGACGCGATGGACGCCGCCTTCGTACTTCATGATCGAGTAGACTTTTTTGCCGGAGATGATGGCGGAGACGCTCTTCATACCGCCTGCGCCGGATTCGGAGATGTCGAGGATTTCGATCTTCCAGCCGACCAGTTCGGCGTAGCGGGTGTACATGCGGAGCATTTCGGCCGCGAAGAGGCTGGCCTCGTCGCCACCGGCACCGGCATGGATTTCGAGGACCACGTCTTTGAGGTCGTTGGGGTCTTTGGGGATGAGCAGGGTCTGGAGTTCGTCTTCGACTTTGGCGAGTTCGGGTTCGATTTCAGCCAGTTCCATGCGGGCCATTTCGGCCATTTCGGGATCGGCATCCATTACCATGGGTTTGGCTTGCTCGAAGCGCGAGGTGAGCCCTTTCCATTTGCGGAAGGCCTGGACGATTTCTTCCAAGTCGACTACCGTCTTGGCAGTCTTCTTGTAGACGTTGGGATCGGCGATGATCTCCGGGTTGGCCATATCTTCGTTCAGTTTTTCGAAACGTCGCTCAATTTCGTTGAGCTTGTCGGTAGGTATACGGGACATTGGGTTTGTTTAGGCGATGACTAGCTCGCCGCCTTGTTCTTTTTCAAGTTCCATGGCGCCGTTGAGGGCGTGGATGGCGATCTCGGCTTGCGAGTCGTCTGGAGGTTGGGTGGTGATGCGCTGGAGCCAGAGGCCGGGAAGTGCGAGTATCGTGAGCAGGCTGCCTTTGTTCTTGGCGGCGTAGCGGATCAACTCATAGGAGAGGCCGGCTACGAGAGGCAGAAGGGCGATGCGGGCGAGGAATTTGCCGAGCATAGTGTCAAAGGGCAGGAACATGTAGAGGACCATCGAGATCAACATGACAACGATCATGAAGCTGGTACCGCAGCGGGGGTGGAAGGTGACGAAGCTTTGGGCGTTGGCGACTGTGACGGGCTTACCGGATTCGTAGTTGAAGACGACTTTGTGTTCTGCGCCGTGGTACTGGAAGACGCGGCGGATGTCTTTGGCCCGGGAGATACCGTAGAGGAAGGCGAGGAAAATGGCGATGCGGATGATGCCGTCAACAAGGTTGAACATGATGCGGCCTTCGAGGACGGGGTAGATGTTCTTAAGCTGCTCAGTAAGCCAGAGCGGGACGAATTTGTAGAGAACGATGAAGAAGATAAGGCTGAAAGCGAGCTGGCCGGCCATAGCCCAGGCTGGGATTTCAGTGGGGCCCTTTTTGCCGGGTTTGGCAGGATTGGGTTCGTTTTGTTTCTTTGAGTCTTCGTCGGCAAGCTGGACGTCGGCAGAGAATTTGAGGGCCTTCATGCCGAGGCTCATAGCCTGGCCGAGGGTGCCCAAACCGCGAAGGACGGGGAGCTTGAAGATGGGGTATTTGTCGCTGACTTTACCGAGAGGTGCAGTTTCGCTGACAATTTCACCGTCGGACTTACGCACGGAGACGCAGTAGGAGTGGGGCGCACGCATCATGACGCCCTCCATGACGGCTTGACCGCCGATGAGGGTTTCTTCGCCGGATTCGAGGATCGGCGAGAGTTGAATGTGAGCGTTTAAACGCCAGAAAAACTTCCAATTCATTTGATTTCAGGTTCTCTCTCTCTATTATCGCCAATTGGTTGGACGCAGGAGGGATCGATTGGGTTCGTTCTATTGATTTCCTGTCTGGCGCCGTAGGTGATATTGAGTCCGACGTAGCAAGGATCTTCCCGTTTAAGTTGCTGGATGCGGATTTTGGCCATTGGCATCGAGCTTGGGATTTGGCATTCGACTTTGGCGTCTTCGAGTTCTGCGAGGACTTCGACGCCGGCGAGGCGGTGGAGT
>CAZZGS010001006.1:0-2044 GCA_964653845.1 uncultured Bryobacter sp. | reverse complement strand
TTGTCAAAGATCTGTGGGCGGGTGGGCCCATTGGGTTCGTTTTGTTAAAGCTTGACGTGCTGCCGGAGGAAGGCTATGTCTTCCTGGGTGACTTTGATGGGTGCCTCTTTGGGTTTGATTTGTTTATCGATGATTTCGCGGACCTCTGGATCGAGGGCGAGGAGGCGGATGGCGATGATGCCGTTACCGGTTTTGCTGAGGTCGGTGCTGCGGTATTTGGCCATTGGGAGAGAGGCCGGGATATCGATCTTTTTCTCGAGGATGTAGTGTTCTGAGTGGACGTCGAGGGCGAGGACCCGATCGAATTGGAGCTTGCGGAGTTCGTTCATTGCTTTGTCGGCGCGGCGCTCCTGGAGGGCTGCGAGACGTGTGAAGTGTTCCATCTGGTGGAAAAATGTTGCGTTTTCGGGATTGCCGAGCCAGCGGTCCTGGGTGTCGATTTCCATATTGCGGGCGCGGTCGGCCTGGAAGGTGGCGAAGGTGTAGCGTTCGAAAGTTTCGCGTTCGAGGCGGCCTTCGGGGAGGCACTGGGCGAAGAGTTCGGCTTTGAGTTCTTCGTAGCGGGCCCGCTCGTGGGGGTTGTTTTCAAAGATGGTGGTTGGATTGGCCTGGAGGCCATGGCTGGTCCGGTTGGCGGCTGATTTTGCGCGGCCTTCGGCGGTGCGCGGGCCGGTGGACTTTTGCGCATTGGCGCGGTTGGCGGCCTGGGCCGCAGGTGACATGGTTTTCTTGCGTGGGGTCTCCACGTTCGACTGATCGGTTGCAGTTTTATGAGTTGCAGACATGGGTTTGCTCCTGGGTAAAAGCTACCAGTGGGTTGGATGAGCTTAATGTTTGGTTGAGGAGGTTTTGTTGAAAAGAATGGAAATAGAGTTTTGAAATTTCTGTGAATGATAAAGTTCTCATCAGCCAGACGGGTTAGCGGCACCCGATTGGCGCGAGCAAAATTCAGCTTTGCGTTTTGTGATTTGCGCCGGAGTCTATTGCATTCTTGTGTCGGGATCTGCGACGGTATCTGAACTGTCCCAGCCTGAAATTTGAAAAATCTGACGATTCTCGGAATTCCGACCAAGCGTGCTTAAGTTACTGCACAAAAAAAGAGAGAGTACGATTTTGGGAGTTTGGATTTAGGAGCCTTTTGCGAGTCGAAACCTGCAATCGCGTCGCCGAAGACTTGATTTTATTGAGCTTTGCAGACGGTTCAGGTCAAGAGGTCCCACAAACCACAAACCGAAAATCTACAGTTTAAGTAAAAAGAGTCCGATATACCAAGATGCTTTCTGTTTCGATGGTACCGGTCGATGTACCCGCGTCTTCACATCTGTTTTCAATAGCGTTGGGGAGCAACATATTTCTGCAGCTGTCCAGATTTCTCCGTGGACTGGTTGGTGTAGTCTCGATTCTATTGATCACGGCAATTTGTTTGTTGGGTCAGTCCTCGGTTGTCATCAGTCAGGTTTATGGTGGCGGAGGGAACTCAGGCGCTACTTTCCGCAATGACTATGTTGAACTGTTTAATCGAGGGCGGGCGGCGGTCGTCATCAATGGATGGACTGTGCAACATGCTTCAGCAAATGGCTCCAATTGGGACCGGGCCTTTGTGAGTGGGACGATTCAACCAGGAGGGTATTATCTGCTCCAGCTCGCCCAAGGAAACGCTGGCACCGTTAATTTGCCAACTCCTGATGCGACGGCGGGCATGAATGTTAGCGCAATGTCCGCCAAGCTCGTGTTGGTTAACAACAGCACTTTGCTTACCGGAAGCGCACCGGCTGGCCAGATCATGGACTTTGTGGGTTACGGCTCGACAAATACGACTGAGGGTAACGCTGCACCTACACTGTCGAACACGACAGCGATATTTCGGCGTGGGGGTGGCTGTAATGATTCCAATAACAACGGGGCGGACTTTGTAGTTGGTCTCCCAGTTCCGCGTAACTCAGCTTCGCCGTTGGCTCCATGCTTCATCGAAGCTTCGCCTTTAATTTCCGCAGCGGGAGTGGTAAACGCAGCGAGCTTTGAAGGGGGCGCGATAGCGCCGGGC
>CAZZGS010001005.1:0-2048 GCA_964653845.1 uncultured Bryobacter sp. | reverse complement strand
CCGCCGAATTGCTGGTTCTTGAAGGGGAGGACGCGCTGGCCAATCGGGTCTGCGGCGTTGAAGCGATCAGAACGGAAGAAGCCATAAGCAGAGCCGTGGATTGTGTTGGTGCCCGACTTGGTCTGGGCATTGATCTGGATCTGTGCAGAGCGACCGAGGGTGGCATCGAAGCGGTTGGTGATGACCTGGAACTGGGCCATAGCTTCGCGCGAGAACTGGGGCTGGCCGAAGCCGGTGCCGGCGGCGTTTTGGGTGACCTGTTGGCCGTCGACGTTGATCTGGAAGCGGCCCTGGCTGCCGTTGCCAAGCGGGACTGTAGAGACGGCGTTGACGGTGACACCGGGGACGAGGAGCGAGAGTTCCATCCAGTTGCGGCCGTTGAGCGGGGTATTCTTCATGCGGCCCGGGTCTACGTTGCCACCGACTTGCGAGGAGTTGACATCGATCTCGACAACGTCTTCTTTGACCTCGATGGTGCTTGAAGCGGCTGATGGCTTGAGGGCAAAGTCTGAGGTGGCAGACTGGCCGACGAGCAGATTGATGGTTCGTTCGGCCGGGGTGAAGCCTGGGACTTCGACGCGTACTTTGTAAGTAGTGGCTTGAAGGCTGGGGAATGAGTAAGTCCCGCTGGCTGAGGTGATAGCGGCGGCAGTTGCGCCACCGTCAACTGGGATGAGGCGTACGGCGGCACCCGAAATTACGGCGCCGGATTGATCGGAAACGGCGCCACTGATTGCAGTCTGTTGAGCGAATACGGCAAGACCGCTCGCGCCCACTAAGAGGGCGAGTCTGAGAAACAACATTGGGTTAGGCTCCTACTTTTTAGCTGCTACATCGAGTAGAAGATTGGTGATCATCTTCAGACCCGACACGAGCGAATCAATGGGTACTCTTTCGTCGTTACCGTGCATGCGTGTGAGGTCTTCTGCAGTGATCGGATACGGATAGATTCCGTAGACGGGGACACCGCGGGAGCGCCAGGCGTATGCGTCGGTACCGGCTTGAAAGAGGTAGGGCGTGACGAGGGCCTCTGGATAGGTGAGTTTGGCGTGCTTGGCCAGGGCTTGGTACAGCTCGGTGGTAATAGGGGACTCGGGGATGGGCTTGCTGCGGCGTGCTGCTGCCGCGGCCATGGCCTTCTCCTGTTCTGCAGTCAGAGTGGCGTTGGAGAGACGCATGGGCGCCTCGAGGACTTCGACCATCGGGTCGTTGATTACGGTCTGGAGTTCGTCGATCAACTCGCCGGCAGTTGTGCCGGGGATGGTGCGGAAATTGAAGGTGGCGTCGGCCGAGCCGGGGATGACATTGCCACGGAAGCCGGCGTTGAGAAAGACTGGCGCGATGGTGTTGCGCATGATCGAGTGGAGGAGGACGTTTTGGGAGATGGCCTTGTCGGCGGCTTTGACTTTCTCCGGGTCGTCGGAGAGGACGAGGTTTTTAAAGTGTGTCTTGAGGGGTTCCGCAGAAACTTCGCCGAGGGTGAGGAAGAACTTTTTGGTTGAGTCGTTGAGCTTGGGTTTGGTGTCGTAAGCGCCTACTTTGGCGAGGGCACGGGAGAGGCGGAAGATGGCGTTATCGGCCAGTGGCATGGAGCTGTGGGTGGAGGTGCCTTTGGCGCGGATGAGGATGTTGAGGCCGGACTTGTCGGCAGTGGAGATCGAGACGTAGCGGACTTTGTTTGAGTTGTCTTCTTTGACGATCCAGCCACCTTCGTTGAGCGAGAATTCGCAATCGATCTTCTCCCAGTGGCGTTCTGCGAGCCAGCCGGTGTTGTAGAGACCGCCTTCTTCGTCGGCTTCGGAGAGGAGGATGATGTCGCGATCGAGGGGGATCTTCTTGTTGGCTATGTCGAGGGCGGCCTGAGCGAAGACGGCGAGTCCGCCTTTGACGTCGATAGCACCGCGACCGAGAATGTAGCCGTCTTTGATGACGCCGGCGAAGGGATCGACGCTCCACTTTTCGCGCTCAACGCCAACGACGTCAGCGTGGCCGGCGAGGAGGATGGGTTTCTTGGTGCCGTTGCCACGAAGTCGGGCGATGAAGTGGGA
>CAZZGS010001004.1:0-2049 GCA_964653845.1 uncultured Bryobacter sp. | reverse complement strand
CTTGCCTTGTGAAAATCTGGTCGAAATTGCAGGCGGGACTATTCAGACCGTCCACCTTCCAAGGACAAGTCAACAAAGCACTTGGCTGGTCTAGGATTCTTAAGCAAGAATTGAAAGCCGCCGCACAAAGCGCAGCCTACCAACACCCAGCCTCACGCTGCCCGATTGACTCTCACAATCGCAGAATGCATTTTTCGCCGAAACTCACCGTGCGTTCGATGGACGTCTGCTGTTGCGCCTACGTTGTATGGCTTATCTGGATAGCTGCCGCCAGTCACTGCTTTCTTGTAGTTCAAGAAGCAAGCTTCAAGCCCTGCCGCATAAGTCTGAATCTCTTTCAAATCCGCAAACTGACATTCAGCCAGCAATGAGTTCAGTGCCGCAATCCCATTGGCCGCATTTCTCAGTTGATGGTTAATCTTGCTCTGGTTGCTCTTAGAAATAGCAGCGGAAGCATGACAACCATCTACTACTCCTCCACAATTTCCGACGTAGTTGCCAATCTCTTTGATCTGGTCAATCACAAGCGCCTTTTCAATTCGCTGCTCCGACTGTTGCTTTGCAAAGACCCTTTGAAAATAAACGGCGATCCCTATGGTCGCGGTCAAGTTCAAGATTTCAAATAAGCGGATATCTGTCAGAATTCGAAAGCCGAGAAATTGGTTCCACCCAATTACAAGGAATACAAGCGGCAACGCGCTCAGTCCAATCCAATAGCGAATGGACACAGAACCCTATTTGGCCGAGCTAATGTAAGACTCGATTTCTCGAATCAGCAGCGGCTCATCGGCGCATGTGAACTTCAATGTTTTGAGAACGGATTGTGCCCCATACTCGCGAGCTAGGCCCCCAAATGCTTCTTCCAAAAACGAAGTCGCGTAGCCCTCCGCACCGTCAAGGTCGATTTCCAATATCGTTCCCTCTCGCTGCGCATTCAGGAACTTCGGCTTTAATTGAAATTCCCGAAACTCCTCACCCGAGGCTGCGCCGTCAGAGCGATACCGCCCGCCGGGGGTATCGGAGAAGTCCTTGGCAATAATAATACGAACAAGTTGTGCTGTATTCATGGTTCGATTTCCCAATAGAGAAGAGTACCGTCGAATTCTTCAGGCATCAATCGGTACTCTGCTAGTTCGACGTTAGCATACACGAAATTGGTAACAATCAACAACGATTGAATGCGCCCAGCTTTCGACCAGTTGCAAATTTTCGGAAGTCCCCGGCCGCGCCCTTTCAGTTCCGTCCGCGAGCCGATCTCTCCACTCAAAAGCCCCCTCAATAAGTCTTTATCGTCTCGTAGCCCCAGTTTTTCAGTGATTTCGATGAAGAAATTCTTGCGTGCCGTAGCTAGGATTCCAACTCCCATGTCCACAAAGGTAAAGCAGACTCTCCGCCGCTCTTCATCTGCGTAAACCGTAGCCCACCATCCCTCCACTTGATTGCTCTCCCCGCCGGCATGATGCCTGGTATTAGTCATACACTCGATCAAGGTCTCATAGACCGGTTGGCTTCGCGCGGGCACCCCCGTGAGGCACTCCATCCCAAAATGGATCAGGTCCTGCGCGAGCCTACCATCCACTTGGTCGCTTCCTCGAGTCTGGATCTTTCCAGTTGCCGCTCTTTCGAGCGGTTTCGAGTGCCGCACAAGTTCAAAGAAGCCTGATTTTTCGAGCACCATCCTTGCGTCCGCGCTGAGCGGGTCGTTGCCTCGTACACGGCTGAATTGCGGCCGCTTCCTCGATTTCAAAACGGCCGTCATTGCCGCAATCGCCTCCGGCCCAATCACCTCCACCTTCCTGAAGTCCAGCTTCACGTGGTAGCGCCGCAACTTTTGGGCAAACTCTCCCAGAAAGCGGCTCGTACTTTCCGGATCCCGCAAAAACGAAAAGTATCGCGGCACACGCAGATTCTTCTCTCCCTGCCTTCGGCTGCGCGCCCTCGCTAGCGGCGGCTCCACTTGCCGCTTTCTAGCCCTCAAGACATCCAACCGCCGAAGCCTCCTCTCTTCCTTGCGTCGATGCACTCGCTGCTGCCTGGCTTGGCTCTGAT
>CAZZGS010001003.1:0-2049 GCA_964653845.1 uncultured Bryobacter sp. | reverse complement strand
GGGGAGTGGAGAGCCTGGTGGAGAGCGCGGATGGCGGCAGTTGTGGATTTGCCCCACTGGCGGGTGCAGTTGACGATGATGCGGTTTAGGGGCGTGTCGAGAATTTGGGATTGGGCGGGGTCTGGGGTGAAGTGGAGGCAGTGCCGGGCCCATTCTGAGGGTGTTTTGTAGGTTGCCTTATTTTGTTGTGATGGCAAGTTATCTATTCGGAATTTACCTATGGCTTTGTGATAGGCGTAGACTGGCTTTTGTTTACTGGACATGGTGTGACCTCGGTTGTTGATTGTGAGGTGAGGGTTTTGCGGGTTGGATGGATTGGGACGGGTTGGGACGGTTTGATCGAGGGGAAGTTATTTGTTGTGATGGGCTTAGGGGAGAGTGAGATTTTTTGAAATTGTTGTGAATAACAAAGTTAATGTCGGCACAAATGGCTGGGATGCCTGTTTTTTGGGAGTGCCGGGTATATGCTTCACGGGAGCTGGCGGATTTGATGGGTGTGCTGCTTGAAGATTATGATCGAAAGCATGCTCCGGAGCTTCATGCGACAGACCCGCCGGGTACTTTGCTGTTTCTGCTTTAGGTGAATCAGAGGTCGCAGGCGGATTTGGCTTTGAGTCTTGGCGATAGGTGCGCGCGGCGGGGTTGAATTTGCGGGCTTCGCGTTGTTCTGCGAGCTCGATGGCATGGATGGGAGCGCGTTCGGCGAGGCTGAGCGCGTCGCTACCGGGGAGTTGGGCGAGGTCGCCGATGGCGGCATTCCAATACTGGTGGAGCATGGCGGCGTGACGGCGACGGCGCCAGGAGCTGGAGACCATTTGTTCGATCAGTTCAAGTTCCGGTTCGGTGGTTGGCTTGTAGTTTTCGATGTAGTCCTCAAAGATGGCAATGAAGCGTTTTTGATCTTCGGGCAGGATGAGAGAGGACTGGGAGTAGGCACCGTGTTTGAAGCCATTGAGGAGATTGCGTAGCTTGCCTTCTGTAGTGATTGGGCCGCAGGACTTGCGTTGCTTTTGAGTGGTTATGCGGCGCCCGGCCTTGCTGGCTTACGGGCGGCTGAGTTGAATCTTGAGACATGAGGATAGGCCTCCGGCTGGGACATACGAAGTTGACGCAATTGATCGACAGCAGATGAAGTTAGCATGGGCGGGGAAGGAGTTTGGGTGGAGGTCGATGGCAAGTCTTTTAGAATTTTGGGGAAAGAATTTTTTCGCAGGGTGTGAACCGGGTGAGGGGTGGCTGCATTCGTCAGTGATGTATTTGGTTGTCATGCTCCAGTTGGAGGATCTTTTTGAGGTCTCTTTTCCCATATAAAACACGGACGATGCGCAGGGCATCTGGATGGACCAAGTAGAAAACAAGAAGATCTTCAAATCCTTTTACTGGCCAGCATCGCAGCCCGGCGAGCATTGGGTTCTTGAAGAGCCTTGGGGTGCCGATTTCTGGCATCGTGCAGTCATTGCGTTGACTGTCGACTAATTACTAAAGCTGATTAGGTAGTACAGATTAACGGCAAAAATCTGGAAGAGGAATGAAGGATCGAAAGCAGGACCATTTGGAAGGCTGCCCGCAAAGGGGCAAAAAGGCCGATCCTGGCCAATAAACTCAGGCAAACCAAGCCGTAAAGAGGATGTATTCGGCAATCGCTCAAAGTGCGCCCTATTCATAGCAAACTTGCCCCAGTCAAATCCATTTCCAAACGTTTTCGCAAGTCGTTGACAGAAAAAACGACTCAATTCCAAACAGAATCAATAAGATCCAAAAACCATGGTTCGGATTCGCCACTTCGACGGATATCTTCTCAATCGGAGGGGTGCTCTTGCGCCTCTCTTTCAGTTTCAAATTACGAATGAGGATATCTGTGTCCACGCAAGCTCAAATCGATGCCAACAGGAAAAATGCAAAGAAGTCTACCGGCCCCAGGACTAACGAGTGACGCGCTAATTCCGCCGCCAACAGCACCCGTCACGGCCTCACGGCCAACCCCACCACCATCTTCGAAAACAATCCGCACGAACGAAGCCAATACGACGCCCTCAAGGCCAAACTCCT
>CAZZGS010001002.1:0-2054 GCA_964653845.1 uncultured Bryobacter sp. | reverse complement strand
GCGAAGTCCAGGGCAAGATCGTAATCCTGGCTGCGGCTTGTGTGCAGAATGTCGCTTTGTTGCTGCAGTCGAAATCGAATCGCTACCCCAATGGGTTGGCCAATTCATCGGGAAGGGTGGGCCGAGATTTCATGCCGCATTTCACTGGCGGCGTGGAAGCATTCTTGAAGCCGCTGATCGGCAAGCCTATCACCAACGACGAAGGGTTCCTCGACCACGCCTACCTGCCAAGCTTCATGCACAATCAGAAGCGCAATTATGCCCGCAGTTGGGGTGCACAATTTAACTATCAGAACCGCCGCAGCGTTGGTTGGGCGCGGGCTTTGCCGGGAATGGGAGACGCCTTCAAGAAGTCGGTGAAAGATCGATACCCTTCGTACTTCGTTTTCTCACCTTATGGCGAGAAGACTCCTGATGAGAAAAGCTATGTGGATCTCGATCCAGAGAAGAAGGACAAATTTGGTTTGCCTGAGGTGCGTCGCTACCTCTACTGGAACGAGAACGACATGAAGATATTCCGGGACATGCAAACGAAGTCACGGGAAATTCTCGAAGCCGCCGGAGCAGAGATCCATCAGGTTTATCAGGAACCCAAACCCAATCATGAAATTGGAGGCAGCATCATGGGCAAAGACCCACGCAAGTCTGTGACAGACAGCTTTGGGCGCACTCACGATGTGGCGAATCTCTATACTCTCGGTGGAAACATTCTGCCAGCAGGATCAGAGAAGAATCCGACCCATACCTTCATGGCCGTATCGGCGCGAACGGCAGAACATTTGATTGACCGCCTTAAGAGGGGAGAAGCCTAAATGTCAGAGAATGCTTACGATGACGGGCGCCGCGAAACTATCAAAATCATTGGTGCAATCGGAATCCAGTGCGCTTTCCCTTTTGCCGGGGATGAGCTTTACGGCCAACACCAGCATCCAGCGCCAAGCAGGAGCGCCGATCCGGGACCTCCCAAATTCTTTACGCCCGATCAGTTCTCGATTCTGTCTAGAGTAACTGAGCTGATCGTGCCTGGAGCGACAAATGCGCAGGTGCCAAATTACATTGATCTGGTCGTTCGAAACAACGAGATGCACAAGAAGACTTATACCGATGGCATCAGTTGGCTGGCCTCAAAAAACTTTATCAAACTCAGCGAAAAGCAACAACTCGCGATCCTCGAACCGCTCTGTGCAGAGGTGGATCGGGGTGAGGTGAAGTCGATGGAACAGAAGTTCTTTCGTGTTGCAAAAAATATGACGGCGGATGGCTACTACACCTCGCGCCCAGGCTTGGTAGAAGACTTGGGCTATATGGGCAACCAGGTGCTTGCTGAATTTCCGGAGTGCAAATTAGATGAACACTAAATACTTGATATTGACGATGGCGCTGACGGCCATCCTGCATGGGGACCGGCGTCCCGCAGAATTGAACTTCACCAAGAAGATGCTGGATGGAGGTGCGGCAGAAACTGCTGCGTTCGTCGACATCAATGGCGACGGCAAGCTCGACATCGTCTGCGGAGAATACTGGTACGCCAATCCAGGCTGGAAAAAGACACAATTCCGCGAGTTAAATTTTGACAACAACTACGTGGATGCGTTCTCAGACCTTCCTCTTGATGTGAATGGCGATGGCAACATCGACATCATCACCGCCACTTACTTTCAAAAGAAGTTGAGCTGGTACAAGAACCCGGGTAAGGGCGCGGGCAAATGGGTTGAAACGGTAATTGATACCGCAGGCCCGATTGAATTTGCCTTCCTTGTAGATCTTGACAACGACGGCAAGGCCAACGAAGTACTGCCCCAGTATGGCGGCAAGACGGCCACGGTCTGGTATCGTTTCGCCAACGGTAAGTGGGAAAAGCACACCGCCAGCCCTTTGAATCTGGGGCATGGCATCGGAGCCGGCGACATCAACAAGGATGGGCGCAACGATATTCTCACTCCCGCTGGCTGGTTAGAGGCGCCCGCCAACCCGATGCAGGACAACTGGCAATTCCATGCCGACTTCCCGACACTGAAGAGCCTGAGTTTTATGTATGTCCTCGATGTTAACGG
>CAZZGS010001001.1:0-2056 GCA_964653845.1 uncultured Bryobacter sp. | reverse complement strand
CCCTCAACTTGATCCCTCACCTCACGGTGCACCCCCAGCACTTCACCCACCGGGTCCCGTACCCGCCAAACCTCCGACGGAATCTCCAAAGCGAAATGAGGCACACTCGACCCACTCATATTGATCAGCAGATTCGGCACCGGGGTCAACGCCTGATCGAGCGGCTTCGGAAACTGATCCTCCAGCGAGATCCCACGCTCTCCCATCACCGCCTTAGTATTCAGATCCACCAGCATGGCTGGCGACAAGCCCGCACTCACCACCTCCATCACGTCATGCCCATAAACACGGGCAAATCCTTCCGCCATCTGCGAGCGGCAGGAATTTCCGATACACAAAAACAGTACGCGCTGCTTCATTCCTCTACTAAGTCCATAAAGAGCTTGTGCACGCACGTATCATCGGTAAGTTCCGGATGAAAAGTAGCCGCCAGATGTTTACCTTGTCTCACAAGCACAGCATCTCCAAGATAACTCACCAGCACTTCTACTGTCGGCCCGGTCCGTCGAATGATCGGCGCTCGAATAAACACCGCTTCCAGCTTACCGATACTCGACTCAAGCTCAATGATCCGCGAATCCACCTGTCGCCCATAGGCATTCCGCTCGACATCAATGTCCATCACATTCAACGACTTCTGCGCTGGCGAACTCACACCACGAGCCATCAGAATCGCACCCGCACATGTCCCAAACATCGGCTTCTCCGCACCAAACGCCTTCAGCGGCTCAAACAGATCGTAGTAATCCATCAGCCGCAGCATCGTCGTCGATTCCTCACCGGGAATCACCAGCGCATCCACACGCTTCAAGTCATCCAGATTCCGAACCTCACACTGCCGCGCACCAGCACTGTCAAGCGAGTGCTGATGCTTTTCAAAATCTCCCTGCAGTGCCAGTACGCCGAATAGCTTGCCCTTACCAGCCACGGCCCGCCATCAACTCTTCAGCTTTCATCTGACGGATATCAAGCCCCGGCATGCCGTCCGGCAACTCTTCACAAGCTTCCAATACCTTTGCCGGATCCTTGTAATTCAGCGTCGCCTTCACAATAGCCTTGGCAAAGTTCACCGGGTCCGGGCTCTTGTAAATACCCGACCCAACAAACACCGTCTCTGCTCCCAGGTGCATCATCAACGCCGCATCGGCAGGAGTCGCAATACCACCAGCCGAGAAATTTGGCACCGGCAGCTTGCCAAACTTGTGGCAATACTCAATCAGCTCGTAAGGAGCCTGATGATGCTTGGCCGCAACCATCAACTCATCATGAGCCATCACCGACAACTGGCGCATTTCACGAATGATCGTGCGCATGTGACGCACAGCTTCGACAACATTGCCCGTGCCCGCTTCACCCTTGGTGCGAATCATCGCTGCGCCTTCACCAATCCGGCGTAATGCCTCACCCAGATTGCGGCAACCGCAAACGAAGGGCACATTGAAGGGGTGCTTGTCGATGTGGTTCTCGTCATCGGCGGGAGTCAACACTTCCGACTCATCGATGAAGTCGACCTTCAATGCTTCAAGCACCTGCGCTTCGGCAAAGTGCCCGATGCGAGCCTTGGCCATCACTGGAATCGACACCGTCGCCTGAATCTCGCGGATACAGGTAATCGGCGACATGCGCGCGACACCACCCTCTTTGCGAATATCGCTAGGAACCTTGATCAGCGCCATAACGGCAACTGCGCCAGCCTTCTCTGCGATCAATGCCTGTTCGGCATTTGTGACGTCCATGATGACGCCACCTTTCAACATTTCGGCCAGGCCGATCTTCTTGCGGAACGCTTCGTTCAGAATCATTTTGCTTACTCCGGGATTGGAATTAGACCATCGCCATCTCTGGCATAGGGTCCTGGTATCTTGAGGCGATTTTTGCCTCTTCTTCAAACAAAGGGCCAAGCCGTCGAAGCCCGTCAACAATGCGAGCGGGACTCAATCCGGCAAAACTCAAACGGAAACTTTCATTCATCGGCGTGCTGATACTGAAGTAGCGGCCGGGCAGATACGACACACCCTCGCGACGCGCCCTCTCAAGCACCGCCGAACTGTCACAG
>CAZZGS010001000.1:0-2057 GCA_964653845.1 uncultured Bryobacter sp. | reverse complement strand
CTGGAAGCCGCCGTCGCCGGCGATGGAGAAGACGAGCTTTTCGGGGCAGGCCATTTGTGCGCCGATGGCTGATGGCAGACCGAAGCCCATGGTGCCGAGGCCGCCGGAGTTGATCCAGAGGCGGGGGTGATCGTAGCGGATAAGCTGCGCAGCCCACATCTGGTGCTGGCCGACGTCGGTGGTGACGATGGCTTCGCCGTTGGAGATGCGGTTGATCTCGGCCATGAGGTGCTGAGGCTTGATTTCGTCGATCGAGAATACAGGCTCGAGGGGGTGCTCTTCCATCCAGCCACGGATGGTGTTCCACCAGTCGGAACGCTGGGCGGACTTGAGCTGGCGCATTTCGGGTTCGAGCTCGCGCATGACCTTGTTGAGCTTGGTGAGAACCTTTTTGGCGTCGCCGACGATGGGGAGTTCGGCGTTGCGGATCTTGGAGATTTCGCTGGGGTCGATGTCGACGTGGATGACCTTGGCGTGGGGTGCGAAGGCGGCGAGGCGGCCGGTGACGCGGTCGTCGAAACGGACACCGAGGGCTATGATCAAGTCGGTGTTATACATGCCCATGTTGGCGGCGTAGGAGCCGTGCATGCCGGGCATCGAGATGAAGTTGCGATGGTTGCCGGGGAGAGCGCCGAGGCCCATGAGGGTGTTGACGCAGGGGAGGTCTGCGAGTTCGACAAATTCCTTGAGTTCATTGTGGGCGTGGGAGTGGATGATGCCACCGCCAGCGTAGACGAAGGGACGGTCGGCTTCCCAGATCATCTGGGCGGCGCGGCGGATCTGGCCGGTGTGGCCTTCGGTATAGAGCTTATAGCCGGGCAGGTGGATGGAATCGACAGGCTGGTAGTGGGAGAAGGCCTGGAAGATGTCCTTGGGGATATCGACGAGGACGGGGCCGGGGCGGCCGGTTGTGGCGATATAGAAGGCTTCGTGGAGGATGCGCGGGAGTTCAGAGACGTGCTTGACCATGAAGTTGTGCTTGGTGGCGGAACGGGTGATGCCAAAGGTGTCGGCTTCCTGGAAAGCGTCGGTACCGATCAGCTTTGAAGTGACCTGGCCGGTGATGGCGATGACGGGGATGGAATCCATCATGGCGTCGACGAGGCCGGTGACGAGGTTCATGGCTCCGGGGCCGGAGGTGGCGCAGCATACACCGACCTTACCCGTTGCGCGAGAGTAGCCTTGGGCGGCGAAGGCGGCATTCTGTTCGTGCCGGACGAGGACGTGCTTGATCGGGTGGTCAAACATGGCGTCGTAAAAGGGAAGGGTGACGCCACCGGGATAACCAAAGATCACGTCTACGCCTTCGCGGGTGAGGCATTCGAGCAGAATGTGAGAGCCGCTCATGAGAGCGCCTGGTGTTGCGGAAGGTTGTATGGTAGATGCCATGTTAAAAGTTGAACTCCTAAGCTGCGATTACTAAGTTGACGTTTCCAAAGATAAAGGCCACTGGCTGGATTTTTGGGTCCCGCCAGTGGCCTAGAAGTTAAGATTCCGGAGGCCGCTCAGGCGGGAGTTGAGGGTACTTGTAGGACCCCGACACCGACGAGGAGAATGCCAATCATATAAATGATAACGGCCTGAAAGACGGGAATGCCGGCAGGCCGTTGGTAGCGGAGATTGCGCAGCAGATTCGTCATACTTTGTAGGTTAAAGCAAAAGTCTCGCAAATGCAAGTAGGCTTTTCCATAAATCTTGCTAATCATAAGATTTAGTGATTGAGGGGGGAATGTGGAAAACTTTGGGGGTCTGGCGGGATTGTTGGCTTGTATGTTGTTGTGGCCTTTGGGAATGAGTGTGGGTCTGGTTTGAACCTTGTATTTAAAAGTTTGCAGGCTATCGCCAGGCTCTGTATGCCAGCGAATGTGGTGGATGTTGGACGCTGGGTTAGGCAGCGAAGGATAAGCGGTCCCGGGCGAATTTGGTTTCGTTCCTGATTTTTTTGTCGCCGATGGAATGGAGGCGGGCGAGGGTGCGCTGAAAGAGGGAGGCGAGTCGGATCTCGTGGGCCTCTTGCCGCGCGAAGGAGGTTTTCTGGTATTCGAGGTGTTCGAGTT
>CAZZGS010000999.1:0-2058 GCA_964653845.1 uncultured Bryobacter sp. | reverse complement strand
GGTCAAAGACTGGCCGTTGCTGCCGCCCCTCGACCTCGTTTTTCTGCGCAACGTCCTCATCTATTTCGACCTGGAGTCGAAGAAAACCATCTTCGCCAAGATACGCCGCCTGCTGCGGCCCGGCGGCTACCTATTGCTGGGCGGCGCGGAGACGACCTTTGGCGTGGATGACGCCTTCGAGCGCGTCGTGTTCGAAAAAACCACCTGTTACCGCGAGAAACAGGTGTGAACTGAGTCCCACCATGATCAATCTCGACACCCTCATCGAACAAGCCAACGAACTGACCCCGCTCCCCGCCACTACCGTGCGGTTGGCGCAGATGGTCGGCTCGGTGGACTGCCATCTGGAGGACATGGCGGAATTGATTGCCTTCGACCAAGGGTTAACCGTGAAACTGCTGCGCGCGGCGAATTCCACCGCCAGTGCCAGCGCGGTTCCCGTGGGCACCGCGCAGGAAGCTGTGTTTCGGTTGGGCGCTGCCCGGGTGCTCGCCCTGACCGTGGCGTCCGGGGCTAGACCGTTTCTCCAAACGCGCATCCCTGCCTACGGCCTCGACGAGGGCGCCCTGTGGCGGCATTCTGTGGCGGCGGCGGTGGCGGCAGAGACGGCGCCGAACTTCTGCACGGTGGACATGCCGCCGGAGACTTTCACCGCGGCCCTGTTGCACGACGTCGGCAAACTCGTCATGGGCCGCTTCCTCAGTCCCGAGATTCTGGATTACATCCGGCGCGCACAGGAGGTCGATCACCTCGGCCAGTTGGCAGCCGAATCACTTCTACTCAACGTGCATCACGGTGAACTGGGCGGTCTGGTCGCTCAGCATTGGGGGTTGCCACCCCGCATCGTTCAGGGCATAATTCATCATCACACCCCGGATCAAGGTTTGGACGTCATTTGCGACTTCACCTGCCTGGCCAACCAGATCGCCAAACGCATTGAGGCGGGTCTCGATGGAAAGAAGTTCGACCTTACCATCGCGCCCGAAGTCATGGAGCGCGTCGGCCTGACATCCAACTCGCTCGACAATTTTTGTCCCATCGCCGCTTCGCGCTTCCAGCAGGTGAGCCGCCATTACAACGCAGTTTGAAATTATATTATATGACCACAATGACTACTAACCTCACCAACGAAGTGCTCGACCTGCTGAACGGCAGCGTCACCGAAGTCTTCAACACCATGTTTAGCTTGGAGGCGAAGCCAGCGGCGCCGCACGACCTGCAAGCCTCCGGTGAAACCCTCGTGGCCGGTTCCGTTGGATTCATCGGCGACGTGAACGGCGTCGTCTATCTCCAAGTCACCGCCGCCTTTGCCCGCGTTCTGGCTAGCCTTATGCTGGGCATGTCCGAGGATGAAATTGAAGGCGATGAAATGGTCAACGATGTCGTCGGCGAAGTAAGTAACATGATCGTTGGCGCGGTGAAGTCCCGCCTGTGCGATTCCGGTTCCTCCTGCGTGTTAACCATCCCGTCCATTGTGCGCGGCTCAAGCTTCCACGTCGAACCGACTGGCTCGTCCAATCGCCGTGCACTGAGTTTCCAATGCGGCGCGGACCATCTCCTGGTCGAGTTGTTGATGAAACCCTCCAAGTAACTTCACCACTCAACATTCTTAATATGAGCAAAAAAATCCTAACCGTTGATGACAGTAAGACCATCCGAATGATCATTCAACGGGCCTTCCGTGCCCATGATTGCGCGTTCTGCGAAGCCGGCAACGGCGAGGAGGGCCTGGCCGCCGCCGCACGCGAGAAGCCCGACCTCATCATCCTCGACATCACCATGCCAGTCATGGACGGCATCACCATGCTCACCAAACTCCGACAGGATCCCGAACTCAAAGTCACGCCCGTCATCATGCTCAGCGCCGAGTCCGGCCGGGACAGCATCGCCAAGATCGCCCAACTTGGGATCAGCGACTACCTCATCAAGCCGTTCAAGGAAGAGCAATTGCTTGAAAAGGCCGGCAAAGTCATTCCATTGACCTTGAAAGCGGCCGCCTGATTCCAACCTAACCCCACCGCCATGCCCGCACCTGCACCCGCCCCGCCCGCCGCCGAC
>CAZZGS010000998.1:0-2058 GCA_964653845.1 uncultured Bryobacter sp. | reverse complement strand
GTCTTCCTTTCTTCCTACAGCCATCAGGAGGCCCGCGCGCTCACGCCAGGCGGTGCCCATAAACGGTTGCTTGCGGATGACCTGATCGAGCTGCCAGAGAGAGGCTTCGATCTTTCCCTGCCGGATGAGGAAGGCGCTGTAGCGGAGCTGGCTTTCGGCGGAGTTTTTGGGGCGGAGGGCGCTTTCTGCAAGGGCACCGCGGTAGGCCTGGTCGGCGGCAGTGGCTTGGTCTAGCGCTTCGTAGCTTTGGGCTTTGGCTGTTAGAAGGACGGAGTCTTCGGCGTTCCTGCCGGCTTTGTCGAAGGCTGCGATAGCGTCGGTGTGGCGACGCATTGATTGAAGCTGGCGGGCCCAGTGGTAGCAGGCTCTTGCGACGCGGTCTGGGATGGTGCAGGCCTTTTCGAGGGGTGCCAGGGAGGCAGTGGAGTTTCCGCTGGCGGCGTGAGCGATGCCGAGGGCATACCAGTATTCACCGACTACGGGCTTTTCCCGGGTTAGAGTTTCGAGGATGGAGATGGCTTCGGGGAAGCGCTGTTGCTGGAGAAGACGCGAAGACTCAGAGAATTTCGGTGAGATGTTCGGGTCATACTGTAAGGCCAACAGGAGTAGCCAGTGAATCATGCGATGCCAAAGGAAGTAACAGGCGGGCCGTGCAACCCGGTTTGCCTGTGTTGTTCTTCAACTCCAATGTACCGCCATGGGCTTCAGCGATTTGACGGCAGAGGACGAGACCGATGCCGCTGCCTCCGGGTTTGGTAGTGAAGAAGGGTACAAAGAGGTTGGCGGTGTTGGATAGACCGGGGCCCCCATCTTCAATCCAGATCTCGAGTCTAGGCCCTGCCAGGACTGTGGTGCGGCCCCAACCAATACTTACATCGCCGTTGGTGGATTGAGCGGCTTCGACAGCGTTTTTCGTGAGGTTGATGAGGACTTGTTCGAGCTGGTCGGCATCGGCTTCGATGGTGAATTCGGGGCCGGGGACGATCTCGACTTTTTTGCGCAATTCCATGGCGGTGGCTCGACGGACGAGCGGCTCTATTGCCGTTGGAGTAAGAGTTGGACTTGGCAGTTTGGCGAGCCTTGTGTAGGAGCTGAGGAAGCGCTGGAGGCTTTCTGCACGTGAGCCGATGATGTTGAGGCCGTGGCGCATGTCTTCTTTCCAGTCGTCTGGGAGAGGATCGCGTTCGACGATGTTACCGAGGCTGCCGGCAATCGATTTGATGGGTGCCAACGAGTTGTTGAGTTCGTGGCCGAGGACGCGGACGAGACGTTGCCAGGCCTGGAGCTCTTCTTCGCGCAAAGGACGGGTGAGGTCTGTCAAGACGAGGAGTTGGTGGGGGACGCCGCCTTCGCGGAAGGTGCTGCAACTGACACCCCAGCGCCCTGTGCCGCCAGGGAAGCTGCGGGTCATGGTTCGCATTTCGCCTTTGAGGCAATCCACAAGACCGAGGCTCTCGGCGGTCTCTCCGAGGAGACGCTCCATGGGGCGGCCGAGGAGGGCCTCGGCACCTTTGTTGACGAGGCGGAGTTTGTTTTCACCATCAAAGGCGAAGATGGCGACGTTGATTTCTTCCATCACCTTGCGCAGGAGAGCTGTGGCTTCGAGGGCACCGAGGCGTTGCTGCTGTAGGGTGGTGCCCATGGCGTTGACTTGTTCGAGGACTTCGCCGAGGCTATCGTCGAGCGAGGTGGTGCGGCCGCGAATTGAATAGTCGCCTTCACGAATGGCTTCGAGGAGGTTGGCTACGGTGCGTAGAGGCGAGGCGACTAGTTCACGGACTGAGTTGGCAAAGGCGAACCAGGCGACGATGATGAGCGCGGAGAGGGTCCATTGAACTTTGGAGGAGTAGTCGCCTGTCCAAAGGATGCCAAGTGCGGTGAGGATGGCGGGCAGTCCTCCGGCCATCGCAGTGAGCTGGATGCGCCTCTCGTGAGCAAGCTTCATGTGGTGTATCGATGCAGATTGTATCGTTGGAGGCGGCGATAGAGGGCGCTGCGGCTAAGGCCGAGGGCACCGGCGGCAGTGCTGACATTGCCGCCGAAGCGGTCGAGGGCTTT
>CAZZGS010000997.1:0-2064 GCA_964653845.1 uncultured Bryobacter sp. | reverse complement strand
GAGCTCAACCGCTTCGTAGACATGATCACTCATGAAACCAACATGAAGGTGAAGTACATCACCCAAGCCAGCGTCCGCCCGCCGACATTCGTTGTCTTCACAGACAAGTCAAAGCCCCTGCACTTCTCCGACGAGCGCTTCCTGATCAATCAGATCCGCAAGCACTTCAAATTCGGCCCAACGCCCATCGAGATCAAGGCCAAGTCGACGCCTGGCCGGGGCCGCAAGGATGAGGAAGACAAGCCAAAATCAAAGGCCGCCAAGGCGAAAGCCAAGCCGCCACGCAACGCCGGAAAAAACGCCTCTAAGCAGTAAAGCCCATCTTCGATTCCAGTTCCGCCCACCGCCACCGGCGTCGCAATCTTGCATCCGGTTCGTCCCGCCTCCCATTCATTCCGGATCTCTCGCTCAGTCGGCAGTCCTGCTTCCGCTTCACAGCGCTGACACCGGCTTCCTCGATCGTTACCTCTCCCGCACGCCATTCGTACCCACCCTGATCGCTACCCTGCCATTGTTGTGATTCCCACACGTTTCCCAATCCGCGTCCATGCCGGTGGCAAGGACAAACTCCTCCCGCTCGCATCAGTCCTCCGCACAGTCGAGGCCTTACGTCAATCTGGTCATTCCATCGATTACCGAGTGTTCCCCAACGTCGGCCACAGCGTCTGGGACTCCGTCTATCTCGACAAAGACTTCCTCGCCTGGCTGTTCCAGCAGCGGCTCAAGCCTGATCCCGCGCAATAAACCCAAGCGCCATCTCCGCCCGCCGCATTCTCTCCCGCGTCAATGCAATCGCCGTATTCTCGATATGCGTCCCGCAAGGATAAATATCCGGCGAATTCCGCAATCCAAACTTGAGATAAATCGGAGCCGCCACGCGAATCAATTCCGGGATCTCGTAATAGCGCAAGAAGCCGCCGATGTTATCTGGTGCCTCAACATAAAAATCGATCGGCGCATCAATCGCCGCCCGAATCCCGGCAATCTGCGGAATCGTCAAATCGCTGGGAATATTGATCGTAGTAGCGCCCAGATCCTCCAGCAAACGAGCCGAAGCCGGATTGCAAGGCGCCATCATCACACTGGTCTTGATAATCAGATCCGAAGGCAAATCCCCCCGCTTCTTCGCCTCACCCATCACCAGCAGATTCCCCAGATCACTGACGAGGATCGACCGAATCCCCAGCCGCAGCGCCCGCAGGACATCCTCCATCGCAAACGCCAACTGATCCGCCCCACGCAAACTCAACCCCAAGGATCGACCGGCCGGCGAGAACACCTGCGCCCCCACATCAAACGTAGCCCGCGGCCCCACAAACAAATTCACTTCGATGTGATTCTCGGCCCCCAGCCGAACCATCTCAAGAATCTCGCCGTCGGTCAGCAGCATAATGCCGCTCCCCTGGCTGATCCTGGCCACAGGCACCCGCCGCGCAGCAGCCTCTTCGATCACCGCAGCAAGTGCGCGGGGCCCTTCAGTCGAAGGAATCTCAATCTTCCAAGCCTTCCCATCGGCAAACCGCTTCATCGAAGTCGGAGCCACCGCCGGATCCCCATCCGGCAATCCCTGCATCGCAATTATCTTTTTGGCCTCAATCATATCGAGACCATTCTATAGGACCAATTTGGGAACTTCTTTTCGCCACGCGGACCCTGGTTTCAGCAACCTCCTCTAATAAGAGCAGCGATTGAACTGCAACAGATCCGCTATATGTACAATCTGGTCGATGAACTTGCGAAAGGAAAGGCCATGGAGAAGATCCTGAGGAAGTGACCCAATCCACCTCACCCCCAAACCCGCCACCGCACGTCCTCCCCTGCCAGCGGCAGCAACCTCCGCCTCACCCCAAACAGCGCGAGGCCCAGCGCAAACACCAGGTCATCATGAGCCCCCATCGTTTCAAATCTGGGCCTCCTCACACTCTGCACCTTCCGCATCCCCTTCAACTCTTCCTCCAACGCCCCCCAACCCTGCACGCCCAGCAACAACCACCTGAGGATCCGCCAAAACATCAGAACTACCAGGGCTGGAACACCCAGCCCCGTGCAGGGAATGAAAAGCTA
>CAZZGS010000996.1:0-2070 GCA_964653845.1 uncultured Bryobacter sp. | reverse complement strand
GTAGCGAGCGGCCAGCGAGTTGAACTTGTGTAAGCTTCATGCCCACAATCGACATCAGGCCGCCGGGTGCCGCCCCTTTGGAATTCAGGTCTGCGGCACTGATCAACGAGGGGTTGCGGCGGCGGTGGGGGGCGTAGGTAAGGAAGACACCTTCTCCCGCAACCGAGACATAGAGGAAGTTTCCGCCTTCATTTAGGAGGACGTCGAGAGCCGCTTCGCGGGGCAAGTTGCCGCCAAGGCGGATCCAACTGGTTGGGCCGGAAGCTGCTTCGAGGTTGTTGAGAGTGTAGAAAACGCCGCGCTCGGTGGCAAGATAGATTGCACCGCTGGCGAGATCGCTGGTGAGATCGTCCCACTGCCGGCCGGCATTCAAGGTGCGCTGCAGTCGGCTTCGGTCTGTTTTTCTCACTTCGAGTTGAAGTTCCGGGCGGGCCGCATCGATCCAGCGCAAGCCATTGCGTTTGGGGGCAGTGAGGCCACGGGCAATCCAGGCGGCTTTGGCACCCGGCATCCATTCCACAATCTCACCGTTTTTCCATTCGGCCAGCAAGCCACGGCCACCGAGGGGCGCAGCGAGGAGGCGGGAGAGTTGCAGATTCGGTAAACCCGTGTTGAGGCTTACCCAAGAGGCGCCACCGTCGACAGAGAGCCAGAGGCCTTCGTCGGTGACCACAGCCAGTCGGTCTGAATCTGTTGGGGAAACTGCCAGGGCGCGTACGTTTTCGCCAATCAGCCGGGTATCGCCTGAGGCCACGACATTGACCCAGTGTTTACCGGAATCGTCGCTGCGCCAGAGCCATTGACCGGCGGCATAGGCACGGTAGGCATTGGCGGAGGCGGCGAAAACTCGTGCACCGGTTTCGGGCAGGCTGTCCACCACCTTTGTCGATACAGCAGCACGGGCACCTGCCTTGGCGATTGAGGACCAATTCTCGAAGTCTTCGGTGCGGAAGGATTTGCCGCTGGGGAGTTGAATCTCAAGGCTGGCACCGTCGGCACCGAACCAGACGCCTGAGAGCGGGGCACCGGAAAAGCCGGCACGAGAGTTATAAACTACGGTTGTGCCTATGACGCGCCAGGAAAGGGCAAATTCATATGTCTGGGCGAGGGTCGGAGTAGCAAGGCAGAAAAGGCCAAGCGTGGTCAAACCGACTCGAAGGATTGTGTCCAATCGACACATAGGCTTCTTCATTGTAAACGAGCCACAGGTATTAAGATCGGCAGGATTTCTGCCGAACTGTTGATAAGACGGGAGATTTGTACAAAGGTTTCTCCGCTCTCCGTTAAGGATGTTGAATTGCTCTGCAATTTTGGTGTTAGCATTGGAAGCTAAGTAGTGCTGAGAACCCCATTCCAGTCCGGCTTGATCGCTATGGCAGTCGCCATGGCCTTTAGTCTTGTGTCAACGGCGCAAATCATGATGCCGGTGGCCCCAGGATCTACGGGCAAGGTTCTGCATGCGCAGGGCCAAGTACAGGTGTTGAAGGATGAAGTTCCGTGGGCGCTTAATGTTGGCGACCTCGTTAATCCGAAGCAGGAGATTCTGACCGGTCTTGATGGATACGCCAAGATTCAGGTTCCGGATGGCAGTATCTTCGAGATTTTCCCAAATTCACGCGCTACGTTCCGATCCAATCAAGGCAATCTTCGCGAACTGCTCGATCTGTGGGTGGGTCGCGTGAAGGTTCACATTGAGAAGCTGAATGGCAAACCGAATCCGAACCGGATTCAGACTCCCTCGGCTGTGATCTCTGTACGCGGCACGACTTTTGACGTGACCGTTGAAAATGACGATGAAACTCTGGTGTTGGTCGAAGAAGGTCAGGTTGCTGTACAGCACGCGCTGATGCCCTTTAGCGACGCCAAGATTTTGAATAGTGGCGACTACCTTCGTGTTTACAAGAACCAGCCACTGGCGCAGAAGCAGTTAGACCGTGGTCAAGTTCTACAGAAGATGATGCGCATGATGGCCGATATCTGGCTGAACCAACCGAGAGTGAACGGTGGCGGCACATCCTCACCCATCCCTGGGGCAGGCCCGAGCACGGTACCGATTGGACTGCCTGGTGA
>CAZZGS010000995.1:0-2077 GCA_964653845.1 uncultured Bryobacter sp. | reverse complement strand
GTTTAACCAGACCTTCAACGTCAAGGACAAAACTAGCGGCTTCCTCCCCAATCAAGCCAACGCCCGCAACCTGACAAACGACAACTATGCCGGCTACATCCAGGACAAGTGGAAAGCCAACCGTCGTCTCACTCTCACTGCCGGTATGCGTTGGGAGTTTTATAGCCCTGTAAGTGAGCAGAACGGACTCGCTCTGCTTCCCGTATTGAATGGCCAAACGGCAATTCAGGCAATTCTAAATCCAGCTGGCTCCTTAGACTTTGCTCAAGGTTCACTCTACAAAAGGGACTACAACAATTTCGCGCCTAACTTTGGCTTGGCCTACGACATCTTCGGCGATGGGAAAACCAGTTTTCGGGCTGGATACAGCGTCAATTTCGCCAATGACGAATTCCTCACTTCGATCAACAACAGCCTCAACACCAACGCCGGGCTGGCGCAGGACGTAACAATCCCCAACCAGACTGCCCGAGTATCAAACCTCCCCGCAGTCCCAGTGCCTGCCTTCAAAGTTCCCCGCACCTACGCAGATAATTATGCAGTCAACACCCAGGCTGCCTTTGGCATTCCAGACCCCAGCTTGGTCACTCCTTATGTACAGCAATGGTCCGCTGGCATCCAGCGCGAAATCGCTCGCGGAATCCTGGAAGTCCGCTATGTCGGAAATCGCGGTACAAAACAGTTCCGCGGCTTCGACTTTAACCAGGTTTTGATCGATCTCCCTGGCTACCGCGAAGACTTTGCTCGCGCCCGTGCCAATGGCGAACTATCAAGAACGGCAGTTGGCATATTTAACCCCGCCTTTAATGCTGCTATCCCCGGTAGCCAGCAATTGCCCTTCTTCAATCAGATGCCGGGCAACAATCTTGGTAATGCCACAATCCGTGGCATCATTGAGCGCGGCGAGCTCGGCGAACTCGGCAACACCTATCAAGTCAACCGTCTCAACGCTCCCTTTAATTTCTACCGCAACACGAGAGGCCTCGGTGCCAACATGATGACCAATTATTCAAATTCCAATTATCACGGTCTTCAGATTGACTTCACCCGGCGCTATGCCCGTAACTTCTACTTTCAGGCCAACTACGTCTGGTCCAAGAATCTCAGCGACACATCCGGTGAAGGCCAAGCACGATTTGACCCCTTCCTTGACATCAACAACAGCGGCATCGAATACACTCGTACCGCTTTCGACCTCCGACACCAATTCAAGATGAATAGCGCCTGGGATCTTCCCTTCGGCAAGGGCCGTTTTTTCGACTCGGGCAACTTCTTCAACAAGGTCATTGGCGGCTGGACACTCAGCACCAACATCACAGTCAGCTCAGGCTCACCCTTCAGCATCTTCAGTGGCCGGGGCACTCTCAACCGGAATGGTCGTTCTGGTGTGAACACGGCGAATACGAATCTAACTGCTGAACAGATTCACAGCCTTATGGGTGTAAGGATGACCGGGGACGGTCCTTTTTACTTCGCACCCGGCGTCATTGCGGGTGACACACGCGGTACCGCCGTCGAAGGCCGTGCTCCCGCCCCAGGTCAGATCTTCACCAACCCTGGCGTTGGCCAACTCGGAGGTCTGGCTCGCCGCACATTTGACGGCCCCTTCTTCAAGAACGCCGATATCGCCATCCAGAAGCGAACCAACATCACCGAACGGCAATATGTAGATTTCCGTGCAGAAATGTTCAACGCGACCAACACGGTCAGCTTCAACACGCCTGACTACAACATCAACGCCACCAACTTCGGCCGCATCACCACAACCCAATCCGGTCGCCGCATCGTCCAGTTCAGCCTCTACTACAGGTTCTAACCAACCAGAACACCAACCAACAACAAAAGGCCCCCGGCAATACGCCGGGGCCTTTCTACTATGCAGAATCCCCTGGCCCCATGCCCAGTGCACTCATCTCTTCGGGTGCGCGACATCAAAATAGAGAATCGGTAGTTCTCTTTTTTTACAGCCTAAATCCGTGCGTATATACTACGCTAATATGAAGGAGCCTCTCAATGCCACTTATGAAGTCGCTGGAAACCCTCGAGCAACAGCGGGCCGGCCTCGCCGCTCAGATTG
>CAZZGS010000994.1:0-2079 GCA_964653845.1 uncultured Bryobacter sp. | reverse complement strand
GCTTTGGGGGGCTGAGCGGGCCGGCGGTGAAGCCGATCGCGCTGCGGATGGTGAAGGAGGCTGCCCAGGCAGTCAAGATTCCTGTGATCGGGCTTGGAGGAATTGCGACGGGCGAGGATGCGGCGGAGTTTCTGATCGCCGGGGCGAGCGCGGTGGAGGTAGGTACCGCAACGTTCTGGGACCCGGAGGCACCGGCCCGGATTGCGCGGGAGCTCGAAAGATTTTGTGTAGAAGAGAAGGTATCGCATGCCCGGGACCTCACGGGTACGCTACAGTTTTGAACATGACTAAAGTGATCTCAACCGAGGCCGCGCCCAAGGCGATTGGCCCATATTCGCAGGCGATCGTCTACAACGGAATTGCCTATTTGAGCGGCCAGATTCCGCTCGATCCAGCGACGGGAACGCTGGTGGAGGGCGGGATTGAAGAGCAAACCGTGCGTGTGCTTGAGAATCTCGGGGCTGTGCTGGCGGCTTGCGGGTCAAGCTACGCGCAGGTGCTGAAGACGACGATTTTTGTCAAAGACATGAACGACTTTGCCAAGGTGAACGAGATCTACGGGCGGTATTTCAGCCTGGAGCCGCCAGCAAGGGCGACCGTTGAGGCCGCAAGGTTGCCGCGCGATGTCAGAGTTGAGATTGAGGCAATTGCTGCTGTGGGCTAGGGCTTCTTGGCTGGCTCACTGGGTTGCAGGTCCGGGTGAGACGAGAACTGCTTTTGCGGGGGGAAGAGTTTGACCTGGATGGTGCGCTCTTCTTCGCTCACTTCAAAGGTGCCGCCGAAGGTCTGATAGTTGCGCGCGATGACCTGCACCAGGATTTCGCCTTGCGGGATGGGCGGGATCTTGACCCAGCCTTCGGAGTTAGTTCGCATTTCCCAGCTTTTGATGACCTTCTTGCCGAGTTTGGTGACGCTGCGGCCTTTGATGAAGCGGACAATTACTCCGGCGCGATCCACTGGCTTGCCGATGTCGTTGGTAACTTCGACACGAATCGTGGTCATGGGGTTGTCGGCAAAGGCCGGAATGGCAAGCAGAACTCCCAGGGCGAGTGCTTCACGGCGAGTAGTCATAACACCAGTTTAGGCTAGATCGGGGATCAAAAAACGGGCGGGTTTGCCTAAAGCTTCGCTGGCCGCTTCTGCGGCAAGGTAGCCGCTACGCACTGCGCCTTCCATGGTGGCTGGCCAGCCGCTGCGGGTCCAGTCTCCGGCGAGGAAAAAGTTGGGGATTTGCGTGCGGCTGATGGGACGCTTGGCTTCAAGGCCAGGCTTGGCGCGGAAGGTGGCTTTGGGCTCTTTGACGACGTGGGCTTTGGTGAGCTGTGCGGTGGCGACGGCGGGGAGAAATTCTATGAGCTCTCGCACGGCCAAGTCGATAATGTCCTGACGCTGCATCTTGAGTAGGGCGTCTGAGGCGCTGATGACGAGCATCAGGTAGCGGCCTTCACCTTTGTTGTAGAACCACTGGATATGACGGTCGAGGAGCGTGCCGTGGGGCATCGCCGTAACAGGGCGGTCAAACCAGAGGTGGACGCCGGTGATCGAGGAGGGCTCGAAGGCGTCAAAGTCGATCGGGAGTTGGGGCACCAGTTTGGCGAGGCGATCTGAGGGGACAGCCGAGATGTAGGTGCGGGCCTGGTGCCACTGCCCGCTGGCGAGGATGCCGCGTTCAGGATCGAAGGCTTCGACTGAGGTGCGTTCGTGGCCGGTCACCTTCTTGAGGGTGTTCCCGTAAAGCTGCGCGAGAGGGACTTTGGGGATTCCCATCTCATAGGTGTCCGAGGCGGCCATGAAGCCGAGCCACATGACCTGGAAGCCGTGTGCGGCAGCCATCTGGTCTAGCTCGACATTGATAGCGCTGACGAGAACTTGACGCCAGAAGCGTTCGATCAGGCGTGGGGGTTGATTCTTTTCGCGGAGCCAGTCCAGCATGGAGATCTGTTCCAGGTCCTGACGGCGCTTGCGTTCGAGGCGGACGGCAAGCATGGCGCGGCCAAGGGCGATCTTTTCACCCCAGTTAAGATAGCTGGCGCGGAGGAAACTCTCCGCATCCCGCGTGGGGATGAGGATGCCCGTGAT
>CAZZGS010000993.1:0-2081 GCA_964653845.1 uncultured Bryobacter sp. | reverse complement strand
CCCCGTCTTCATCTTTGTAACGGCATTTGACGAGCACGCCATCCAGGCTTTCGAAGCCGGAGCCATCGATTACCTGCTCAAGCCTGTAAGCCAGCAACGTCTGGCGAAGGCAATCGACAAAGCCCGCCGCCTCAGCCGCAATCATTCAGAGAACATCGAAACCGTAGCCAGGATCCAGGAGACAGTTGCCAGCACCAACAAGAGTACTCGCCGCATTGTCGGTAAAGTGGGCAAAGAATACTACCTGCTTGGGGCAGACGAAGTCCTGGCCTTCCAGGCCGAAGGCGAACTGGTCTGGATCATCACAGCCAAACAAAAGTTCCTCGCGACACAAACCCTGAAATCCATTCAGGATAAGCTGGAAGGCCTCAACTTCCAGCGCATCCACCGTAACTCGCTGGTGAACCTGGAGCACGTAAGAAAGATGTCGGCGATGTCCAGCCAGCGCTGGCTCCTCACCCTATCCAACGGCCAGGAATTCGTAGTCTCCAAGCGCCAGGCCCACTCCGTCGAAGGCGTCCTCAACTGGTAAGAGCCTAAACTTCAAGTTATGGAATGGCTGAACTACCATCACTTGCTTTACTTCTGGACCGTAGCCCGGCAGGGCAGCATCGCCAAGGCGTGCAAGTCCCTCAACCTTGCCCAGCCCACCATCAGCGGACAACTCCGCCAGCTGGAAGCCACCCTTGGCGAGAAGCTCTTCAGCAAATCTGGCCGCGGTCTTGCTCTCACCGAAGTCGGCCAGGTTGTTTACCAATACGCTGACGAAATTTTCGGTCTCGGTCGCGAGTTGCAAGACGCCATCAAGGGCCGGCCACGCGGTCGGCCGCGTCGTCTTCTGGTAGGCATCTCCGATCTTGTTCCCAAGATGATTGCTTACCGCATCCTCCAACCTGTTCTGGTCATGCCCGAACCTGTACAACTGATCTGCGAAGAGGGCGCAACCCAACAGCTCATCGCAGAACTTGCCGAACATCGTCTCGACGTCGTTCTCGCCGATGAGCAGATTCCCCCACTCGCACGCCGCCGCGCCTTCAATCATCTACTGGGCAGTTGTGGTGTCACTGTCTTCGGCGCACCAAGTCTGGTCGCCCGATACAAAGGTATCTTCCCGGCCTGTCTCAACGGCGCTCCGTTTCTCCTGCCCATTGAAGGCTCAAAGCTCCGGCAATCTTTCGACCAGTGGCTGGATGCCGCAGGCATTCGTCCCTCTGTTGTGGGGGAGTTTCGCGACAGCGCACTGCTCAAGACTTTCGGCGGTGCCGGCGCTGGCTTCTTTGTCGCCGCCAGCGCCATTGAAGCCGAGGTTCGCGATCATTACCGCGTCAAGGCAATCGGACGAATTGACGCGGTGCGCGAGAATTTCTATGCCATCTCTTTCGAGCGCCGCCTCAAACATCCAGCCGTCCTCACACTTTGCGAAGCAGCCCGCGACACCCTTTTCTCAGTTTGACAATACATCGGTTTTCCCGATCTAAAAGCGAGAAAACATCAATTAGACAAAATTTTGGTTCCCGTATACATTAAAAAACATGAAGGAAAGGAATGTTAGCAGTCTGGAACATTTTTGCAAGACCGCCGGAAGCTTTTTTATCGTGGCCTTGTGCTCCTTCGCCTTGGATACGCGGCACATTTCAGAGATCCGGCAGACTGCACAGGAACTCGAGCGCAGCGCAAACGATTTGCAGAATGCCTTTATATCGAAGGGGCCTAACGCTGTAAACGTAATCGCCAAATCTAAGATGATGACTTGGAATCTTTCTAAGCTCGATCTTATCGCCCATCGATTTGAAGCCTCCAACCGGAAGCTGGACGAGTCCAATAGAGCCACCGGGACCATCCTCCGGCAGAAGATCCAATCGCTCATTCTTTCGCACGACAGCAGAGACCGTCTGGCGAGCGAAGATCTTCCGAAGCACCGTTTCATCATCCGTGCCTATGCAGATGAAGTGGCGCAGAAAGCCAGAAAGCTTCAGACTTCGGCTGCGAGAATTCAAATCGCATCCTGCTTCTGATTTTTGGCAAATTTCCACATGGAGCAAGCGCTCTTATTCCCCGACCTAGCGCTTGCTCCATATTTT
>CAZZGS010000992.1:0-2082 GCA_964653845.1 uncultured Bryobacter sp. | reverse complement strand
ATGTCGTCCCGTCTGAAAGTTACATGCAGACGCATGACTTCATCTGCCCTTAGCGGTTGTTCCAAGACGAGCTCTTCCGCCAGCCTGGAATGCCAGCCTTTCGGCAGCGGGACGTATTCGCCACTTCTGCTGAATAGCCAATTGAACAAAAGGACCCGGCTCTTTTCGATCGCCGTTACCAATTCCTGGCAGCCGGTGGCGCTGGCGATTTCGAGATGAAATTCAACGTGGCGCTTTTCGACTTCCGCTTGTGCCTCCCTGGATGGGGTGACTTGTTTGTCGAGGCGCTGGTAGCGCTTGTCGAGGTCAGTTGCGAGGCGGCGGAGGCGCTTTCTTTGGAGTGGAGTTGCGTTTTTGGAGAAGAGGCGCGCGGCCTGGCTTTCAAGCGCTTCGCGGACGATGTAGTTGCCCGAGATTTCGCCGATTGTAGGCATCTTGACACGGGTTCCGGCCCTGGCTCGACTCTCAACGAAGCCTTCCGATTCGAGGCGTTGGAGGGCGGCGGCGACCGGGATGGTGCTGACTCCGAAGAGGAGGGCGAGTTTCCGGTGGCTAAGAGGACTGCCCGGTGGCAGTTCGCCATCGAGGATGCCCACGCGCAGTTTCTCGTAGGCCTGCTGTCCTAAATCTGACATTCCAGTTATTGAAATTCCCATTGACACTTTAGACGATCCTCGTATATGATCGCAAGTAAAATCTGACATATCAGTTTTGGAGATTTCACCATGCATCGCAACTCGCCGTTTCACTTCATCGCCCTGCTGTTATCGATATTGTTTATCGAGCCAAAGATGTCTGCACAGAACATCACTGGATCGATATTGGGTTTGGTGCAGGATTCTTCGGCGGCAGTGCTTCCGAATGTGGATGTTGAGGTTTTGAATATTGAGACGAACCAGGCTGTAAGGGTGAAGACGAACGCTGGTGGATTGTTTGAGGCGAACTATCTTCGACCGGGTGGTTACCGAGTGACGGTGACGGCGAACGGATTCAAGAAGTCGGTCCGGGACGGATTGACGGTGCAGATCGAGAGCCGTCTACGCATCGATTTTAAGCTTGAGGTGGGCGACTCGCAGGCGACGATCAATGTGACGAGCGAAGCGCCGCTGGTGGAAAGTGAGAATGCTTCATTGGGGCAAGTAGTATCGAGGCGGAGCTTGCAGGAGTTGCCCATTCGAGGGCGCAACATATTTGATCTTATCGGGCTTAGCGCAGGTGTTCAAGTGAACCCGCGATCACTGGGCGGGACGGCATCGACAGGAGACAATTCGGCACCGTTGTTTGCGCAATCGGATATCTCGATTAATGGGGGACGCTTTCGGACGAATGAGTTTCTTTTGGATGGGGTGTCGATCATGCTGCCGGAAAATAACAATTTCGCGTTTTCTCCGTCGCCGGATGGAACGCAGGAGTTTAAGGTTCTTACCAATACTTTTGGGCCGCAATATGGGCGCAGTGGCGGAGGAGTGATTAACGTTGCAACTCGTGCGGGCGCCAACGATTACCACGGTACGATTTATGAGTTTTTTCGCAATGATCGTTTGCGAGCGAATAACTTCTTTGCTAACGCCCGAGGGCAAAAGCGCGGGGTCTTTCACTACAACCAATTTGGAGCTGCGGGCGGAGGCAGGATTATCAAGGACAAGACTTTTTTCTTTGCCGAATACACCGGGCATCGCGAAGACATCGCAGGGTCACCGGGTATCTTGACGGTGCCGACAGAGCTTCAACGGCGCGGGGACTTTAGCCAAACGCGCAATCGCCAGGGGGACGCAGTCACAATCTACAATCCGTTCTCGACGCGCACTACTGGGGCTGGATTTGTTCGGGATAGCTATCCTGGCAACATCATTCCTGCGAGCGCGCAAAGCCGGGTCGCTCAAAACCTTTTGAAGTTTCTTCCTGTCGGGAATCGTGCGGGTGAGGGCCCGGCAGTGATTAACAACTATGTTTGGGCCGCCAATCAGGCGATCAATTCCAATCAATGGACTGCGAGAATCGATCATCGAATTTCCGACAAGCATTCGATCTTTGGGCGCATTAGCCGCAATACCGGAGACAACGGCAATAACGGGCCATACG
>CAZZGS010000991.1:0-2084 GCA_964653845.1 uncultured Bryobacter sp. | reverse complement strand
CATCAGGGCGGCGATCTCTGCGATGCGGGTCTTCCCCGCGCTGGTGGGTAAGGCAACGACCAGGTCATCGGTCACATCAGTGGATCGCTTTGCAGCCTCGCGTTGCGATGGCCACAACTCCAGCTCGGCGCTTTTTCGGGCGTACAAGGATGCGATGAAGAGTCGCCTCAACTCTGCGTACTGCTCCTCACCACCCTCAGGCGGATCGATCGGAAGTGTTTCGTGCAGCGAGTGCGCCCACAGATCATCAAGCATGTTCCGGCACAGACGGACGATCCACCACAGCGACACAGAGGCAGCAGCATCTGCAAGATCGAGCGCGGTGTCCAGCAGTTGTTTAGCGGTGTCCAGCAACGACACCTCGCCGGTTTGAAGGGCGAAGTCGAAGAACGCCAGCGCGCGGCAAACCACCGTATTGAGAATTGTCGAGATTGCCTCGTCGGAATCGATCTCGCCGGCTTCCAGCGAAGCCGACACGCGAGCATCTGCGTTGCCTTCGTCGAGTAGCTGAGACTTGACATATGCCCTGAGGCGATCCAGGTCACGCAGGATCAGCAAGATCAGGGCGGCTTCAGCCGCGTTGGCATTGAGATCGGAAACTTGCTGCTCGCCGAACAGCGAGTAGGCGATCGCGGAATAGCCGGCGAGATGGTACGCAGCGCCCGCAATCGTGCGGTAGAAGCCACGCTCCTCAGCCTCTGGAGCGCCATTGCGAACAAGCGATTCAAAAGCATTTCCGGAGCGCTCGAACGCAAGCCGACAGAGATCCGATGTGCCGTCAAGCTCGCGCAGCGATAGCGCTGCACGCAAGATCGAAAAGCCATGTTCTGCCAGGTCGACTTCAATCTGATCGCCCAGTGACGGGGCATCCTCCGGCAGCACGCCCGCTTGACGCATGATCGACCACGCTGCTCCGCGGTCCAGCAGCCGTCCCCAAACGCCATCTTGCGTCGCCTTAGCCAGAAAGGCTCGGAGTTCATCACTTTTTTCCAAAATTCATTGCCTCCTCAAAGACTTCGGCAATGAAGGCTTGATGGTCTGCGATGTGAAGGTTGACGACATGCTGATTGCGATCGTCGCCAGCTTTTTCCAGATCCTTATTCAGATTTGCTACTGGTGCGTTTCCTGACACGGTAAAAAGCATGTGGTCTATGCGATTGGCGCGCAAGGCTTTCAGCCCAACTTCGTCGCGTATCGTCCGGCCGAGTTGGACATCATCTGCGTCGGCGCTCTCAAGGAGCCGATTGGCGATGAACAGCAAGGAATCTGGCGTGCAGCGGCCGCCGTAACGATTTAGGGCTTCACGCGCTTCGACAATGGTCACGTTGCCAAGATTCGTGCGGCTCTTCGACTCGCCCTTCAACAGCCAGAGCTTTTCGTCGGGGTCGTAGCCAACGCCGATGAAATCGTCACCGCGCATTGCGACTTCGCGCCCATCCTTGAACCGCATTCGCCTGACGGGAACACGAAATCCCAGGTCCTCCTCAACTAGTTCGGACGCTAGTATTTCGCCAAGATCACCGGAGCGCGCGCGCTTCGATTGAGGTAGCAGTGCCCTCAGAATCTCAGCGGCACCGTCGTATCCAAGTCGGGCGACATCGTCAGCGATACGGTCAGACTGGTCATAGTGACTTCTAACCGATTCACCGAGCTTTACAAGCACCGCTGCTCGCCCGCCGTTCTTCTCTGAGTACGTTAGGAATGTTTTTTTCTTTTCCTTTTGCTTGGTGCTAGTGCACCAAAACTTGTACAGCGCCATGTCGCCTCCCATTCAGTTTTGCTTCTCGTGCGTGGTCCTCATTGGGAGGATCAGAGAACATGGTGTGTTTACCGTGGCCGCTTGAGGAAGTGATCGTGTAAATAAAAACTGTAAACTCGGAATAAGAACTGTAAGAACCAGAGGTTCTTAGTTGCGCCTTAGGCAGATGTAGAAGGCTTATTGCATCTACCTGAACGTCCGGCTTGCGGCAGCCGAGTTGAAGCGCTGCGACGGACTTCGTTCACAGCCCTTTGAAGAGAGCCGTCTATGCGGCACTTCTATTCCTGCGAGTCGATCTCTTGTTGTTTCGGGGACTGTGCCCGCT
>CAZZGS010000990.1:294-2090 GCA_964653845.1 uncultured Bryobacter sp. | reverse complement strand
TGGCTGGATGGCGTCACGGCTCATCCGGCAAGAAGAACAACAACGCAAAACCAGAACGCCGATTGTGGCTCTGACTGCTGCGGTGATGGAGGGTGACCGGGAGCGCTGCGCGGAGGCCGGTATGGACGATTTCCTCTCCAAGCCAGTTAGTTTCGCCGAACTGCGGGGGATGGTAGACAGATGGCTGCGGCCGGCTGAGCAACTTTCGAAATCGACCTCGAAGTGAATCGAGACTAGGGCGGAGAGTGAAGAGCTTCCTTGAGGATTCGCTATTTGATTACTGATTCCGATTGGCATGAACTGTCCCAAACTGCCCATGATGCCCAACGGGCTAAACGCCTATCCCGTCTTCAGTGCAACTCTAATTTCCCTTGCTCCGACTCCCAAAATCCCCCTCATTTGGTTGGATAAAACTAAAGTGCAAGCCGAAGCGACCTTTATCCGGTCCGATTTTCGTTGCTGATATAACTCGGGTTTGATGGCGAGCATGTAAAGGATTTGCTCTTCCTCTCCCTACGATCCAAATTCGGGAAAATCCTCATGTCAGGATCTGGACAGAAAAACCTCCGAGGGCGACAAGAGGGTCGAAGGGCCGGGATTGAGGCGGGTCTTTTTTGTTTTGGGAAGAGAATGCCCTCTTTATTGCTGCATCTGCATGCCTTACCAAAGGGGCTGAACGCTGATCAGATCCGAATCAAGTTCAATGGCTCAATGCCCTCAAGTCGCTAAATCGCCCATCAAGATTTTGACAGCAGTCGCCCATGCCTCACAATTTATGCTGAATATTTTTCATTCCCAGGTAAATTGAGTCGATATGCTTTTTGAGTAGAAGAGAACCACAGAGGACAACGCTTGTTGTTAGTGGAAAATTTCTAAATTACTTTCAGAAGAGGAAAAGAAAATGGGATCTCCAAAGGCAAATGATCGAGTTGTACCTAATAACTTGCTTCCGCCTCAGGAATTGTCCAACCTGGAGGTGCAGACCGTTCATCCATTGGAGGCCATCGTTGCTGCCATAGGCAGATCGCAAGCTGTGATTGAATTCCAGATGGACGGCACGATTCTGAGTGCGAACGACAACTTTCTGAATGCACTGGGCTACCGTCTCGATGAGATCCAGTCTAAGCATCACAGCATTTTTGTCGACCCGGGCTACGCGAACAGCCCCGAATACAAGGAATTTTGGGCCAAACTGAATCGAGGCGAATACGACACCGGGGAGTGCAAGCGTTTTGGCCAGGGTGGCAAAGAAGTGTGGATCCAAGCCTCCTATAACCCGATTCTCGACACAAACGGCAAGCCCTTTAAGGTAGTCAAGTTCGCCACCGATGTGACTGCGCAGAAACTCCAGAACGCGAATTTTACCGGTCAGATTGCTGCCATCGGGAAATCACAGGCAGTGATCGAGTTCCAGATGGACGGTACGATTGCGAGTGCGAACGACAATTTTCTGAACACACTCGGCTATCGCCTCGAAGAAATTCAGGGCAAACATCACAGTATCTTTGCCGAACCCGGCTACGCCACCAGCCCCGAATACAAGGAATTCTGGGCCAAGCTGAATCGAGGCGAATACGACGCCGGCGAGTACAAGCGTATTGGCAAGGGTGGCAAAGAAGTTTGGATACAGGCCTCATACAACCCGATTCTCGACACAAACGGCAAGCCCTTTAAGGTAGTGAAGTTTGCCACCGATGTGACTGCGCAGAAACTCCAGAACGCGAATTTCATGGGTCAGATTGCAGCCATCGGGAAGTCGCAGGCGGTGATCGAATTCCAGATGGATGGCACGATCT
>CAZZGS010000990.1:0-284 GCA_964653845.1 uncultured Bryobacter sp. | reverse complement strand
AAATACGCGACCGACGTGACCCAACAGATCTCCAATCGAGTTGAGATCGTGCGGGTCATGCAGGCGGCAAGTGCCGGCGATCTGACTCAGGAGGTACGGACCATAGGCAACGATCATCTTGCTCAGGTTGGCGAGCAAATGCGTGTATTCTTCTCGGCACTGAGAGCGAACCTGCAGAGAATCGGGCAGGCCGCTTCCACGCTGAGCGCCTCGTCGGAGGAATTAACGGCTATTAGTCAGCAGATGGCCGGCAACGCAGAAGAGACCGCTACTCAGGCTACGGT
>CAZZGS010000989.1:0-2091 GCA_964653845.1 uncultured Bryobacter sp. | reverse complement strand
TTCATCGCGAGCAACGGGAGCATACCGGCGAGGAAGAAGAGGACGAAGCCGGACTGGGTGGGGTCGACGGGGAAGCGGGTTTTCAGGAAGACGCCGAAGACGAAGTAGTACGTGAGCATCAGCAGCAGCGGGTTGAGGAGGGCCCAGAAGGCGTCGGCGAAGCTGCCGCGGTATCTGGCGACGATGTCGCGGCGGACCATCGAGGTGATGAGGTGGCGGTTCTGCCAGTAGGATTGCCAGGGGCCTAGCAGGATGTCTTTGATGGTGGCTGGCCAGCGTTCGCGTCTTAGCTGCGACGTTGTGGTGATGAGCTGACGCTCTACTTTGATGCCTTCGGCGTCGACTTCGGCATCAATCGCGAGGAAGGGTTGGCCCTGATCGTAGGACCATTTGCCGTTGTCTTTGGTTGCGATGTAGAAGCGGTATTTGCCGGGGGCTTCGGGGACTTCTACTTCGAAGGTTGTAGATGGGGTGGCCTCTTGCCAGGGGGATTCTTTGAGGTAGCGGCCGGTATCGGGATCGATCCAGTGGCAGCCTACTGTGGTACTCGGATTCGATGCACTGGAGTTGAGAGTGCAGTCGATTTGTAAGTGGTAGCGCTTCGAAGTTACTTTGTAGGTTTGGAACTCAGGCATAGAGCCAACCGGGGTAGCGGTTGCGGACCGGGCCAGCTTTGCGACCGACACAGTAGATGCCGTCGCCGCGGAGGTCGTTGCTCAGATTATAGTGCTCGAGGAGGTGCGAAATGAAGTGCTGCTCGGGGTGAGGGGCGTCGAGGAATTCGCCAGTTTCGAGATGAGTGATTTCAAAGCCCGCTTCCCAGAAGAGGAGGTGGACTTCTTTGGCGGTGTATTCGCGGTTGTGGCGGGCTTCGGCGTCTTCGCCTTCTTTGCGGGGCAGGATGTAGGCGGGGAAGAAACTGGGATGGTAGCCGTGGAGGATCGCGTGGATCGCGCGGTGGCTCGATATGTTGGGCGTGGTGAGGAGGAGGCTGCCGCCTTGCTTCAAGACGCGGTGGATCTCGCTCATCATGTGCATCGGGTCGGCTGTTAGATGCTCCAGAAGTTCGCAGCAGAGGACTGTGTCGAAGGATTGGTCCGGGTAGGGGAAGATATCTTTTTCGGCGTCGAAGAGATCGATGTCGCAGTTGAAGGGTTGGCCTTGTTCATTTACGATCTCGTGATGGTCTGTCTGGCCGGCCTTGCCGTAGTAACAGCCTCGGACGTGGCCGTAGCCGAGCTGATATTTGAGGGCGGGCGTGATTTGCATGTACGCGCCCATCTCCAGAATCGACTTTGTGTCGTCGCCAGTTGGGGTTAGCGAGAGGGTCTTGGCTAGACGGGTGATGTGGGTGTTGGTGTACTGCTTGCCACCTTCGTCCTGGGCCCAGGTGAGGATTTGCTCAGGGGGGACATCTGTGGTGGCTGGCGCGGGGAGATGGGGTTGCGAGGTTGTGGTCTCGCCTTTGAGGAAGGCCAGATAGCGCTGGGCTACGAGATCCCAAGGGCACTCTTGCTCTACCCAGCGGCGGGCTCGTTCGCCCAGGGTGCGGCCGTAGATGGGGCGCGCGGTGAGCAGGTTCAAATACTCGAAGATGGTGTCTTCTTCGGCGGTATCTGGAGGCGAGGGGACTTTAAGGCAGATCTCGTCGGGGTATTCCTTGAAGCTGCCGATGTCGGTTACTAATACTGGTTTGCCTAAAGAGAAGGCTCTCAGGAGGGTGCCGGAGCTTTCGCCTACGGTTGGGTAGCGGAGGTTCAAGATGATGTCGGAAGCTTCCATGTAGTGATGGAAATCTTCGGGCGAAAGGTAGCCGAGGACACGGACGTATTCTTCGAGGCCGAGGCTTTTGAGGAGGGTGTCGAGGTTGAGCTCGGGGTGGGCTTCGCCACCGAGGATCATGCGGACATTAGGGTTGAGCCGGGTGAGGCGGCGGAAAGCGCGAAGGGATTCTGCGATGCGCTTGTAGGGCTTGAGGAAGCCGAAAGCTCCGATTAGGGGGTTGGAGGGGGCGAGGCCGAGTTTGCCGCGGTAGAAGTCGCGCAAGGGGGGCTTGGTAGGGTCGCGATCGATCCATGCGCCGTGCCAGAT
>CAZZGS010000988.1:0-2105 GCA_964653845.1 uncultured Bryobacter sp. | reverse complement strand
ACGAAAAGGCGCCCGACGACATCCTCACCTCAGCAGACCGTGTCGCTGCCCTCAAGGGTCAACCAAACGGCCTCGCCTCCACCAAGCTCAACGCCAAGCAAAAGGAAATGTTGAAGGCTCTTGTCGAAGAGTACGCCAACAACTTCCCCGAAGAAATCGCCTCCACCCGCCGCGCTCAATTCGCCCGCCTCGCCAACCAGACCTACTTCGCCTGGGCTGGCGTCACCGCCAAGGGCGGCCCCCACTACTACCGTGTCGCCACTCCTGAATTCCTAATCGAGTACGACTGCACCCAAAACGACGCAAACCACATCCACGCCATGTGGCGCGACCTCAAGAACGACTGGGGTCAGGACCTCCTCAAAGAGCACGTCAAGAGCGCTCACTAAACAGCGAAATCGTCTAACTGGGCCCGGATTGCCGTCGAAACATAGCACCCGCTATCGACTGCAAATCCGGGCCTTTCCACAAACCGGTTCGCCATCTCCATCACACTGGGGTTGAATTCACACATCGGCGAATTGATCATGCCCGCACACACTTCAATAGCGGCGTTCAACTGTGGCGGCATCGCAATCGAAACATGCGGCACAATTGCGATCCCCGCCCGCTTCGCCATCCTCCCCAGTTCCATCGTTTCGCTAATCCCGCTCCGCCCCAAATCCGGCTGCCAGTAAGTCAGAATCTCCTTCTCGAAAAACGGCTCCGCCTCATACCGCGTCCGGTAACTCTCACCCAGCGCCAGCCGCACTCCACTCTCATGTACCAACTCCACATGCCCCTTTAAGTCCTCAGGCAACAACGGACACTCCAGCCACAACACACGCCGCTCGGCCAACTCCTGGGCACATTCAATCTCCCGCCCCTCAGGCAAATGCCAAAGCGCATCCACCGCCACCTCAATCTCGTCAAACGCTTCCTTCATCCGGTCGATCTGCTCAAGCAACAAATCCCAGTCACTCTCAAAATACAGCTTAAAAATACGAAATCCCCGCGCGTACCAGCTATCCACAAATGCTAGACGCTCCCCTACAGTCCTCCCCGGCGTCCCACTCACATAAGCCGGCACCTCCACCTTCGGGCTCCCTGAAAGCAAACTCCGCAAAGGCTGCTCCAAGACCTGCGTAGCCAAATCCCACAAGGCCAGATCCACACCCGCCATCGCGTCCAGCATGAACCCGCCTACCTGCCCCCGCACCCTCATCGTCGAATACATCCGCTGCCACAAACCACCAATGCAAGCCGCATCCGGCCGAAATTCTTCACCCTCAACAGCCACCGAAAGCAAACTCTTCACAACCTGCGCCGCCACCTCCGGTGCCAGCGGAGCCTGCGCCTCCCCCCACCCCACCATCCCGTCAGAAAGCGTCACCCTCACCAGACAGGTCTCAAACTCGGTGCTGTACAACGCCGGATAGTGCGCACTCCAGCGGTAATTCCCTGCTCCCCCCACCAGCCGGTGCGGGCTCCCGGCGCTACCCTGTGCCTGCCCATGATCTCGGGCCAACTGAACCGGAAATGCCTCAACTTTTGAAATTCTCACAGAATCCTAAACTAAAATTATTTCAGATTTCTGATACCCTGTCCACATGGCTCTAACGCCTCTCAGAAAAAAACGCGCCACCGACGAAGTCTACGATTCCCTGCGCGCCGCTATCCTTACCCGCCTTTTTCTCCCCGGCCAGCGCCTCATGGCCGACGAACTCTGTGGGCAACTCGAAGTCAGTCTCACGCCAGTCCGCCACGCCCTGCAGCAGCTAGCCGTCGAAGGTCTAGTGGAGATCCACCCCCGCTCTGGAACCTACGTCGCCTCTGTCTCCGAACAAGACCTCGCCGAAACTTTCGAAATCCGTCTCGCCCTCGAACTCCTCGCCGGCAAGCGCGCTATCTCCCGCTGGAACCAGCACGCAGCAACAAAGATGAAGTCGCTCCTCGCCGCCCTCGCCAAGCCCGTCCGCAGCCCGGAATCCCTAATGCAGCACGAAGCCAGCAACCTCGAATTCCACTTCGCCCTCTTCGACATCGCCGGCTCAAAGAAACTCCGCGAGCTCTACGAGAGCCTCAACGCACACATCCAGATCGCCCGTGTCCACGCAACGGAAGGC
>CAZZGS010000987.1:0-2111 GCA_964653845.1 uncultured Bryobacter sp. | reverse complement strand
CGATTGGCAAACTTATCGAGTGGATGAGTGAAAACGCTTCCAGGTGAGGTAGCCGATCAGAGTCTTGCCGTCATCCATTTTGCCCTCGCGGATGAGCGTGTCGAGTTCTTTTGAGGTGAACCAGCGGGCTTCGATGCGTTCGTCACCCATCGGTGTGGCTATGCCGGCTTTGAGATCTGTAGCCAGATAGATCGTCATCTTTTCGGCGAGGAAGCCGGGGCTGGCCCAGTAGCTGGCGAGCTTCTTCCATCTGCTGGCTTTATAGCCGGTTTCTTCGATCAGTTCGCGCTTGGCGGCCTGGAGCGAGTTTTCGCCGGGATCAATTTTACCGGCGGGGAGTTCCCACAATTTGCCGTCGGCGGGGAGGCGGTATTGACGTACGAGCAGAACTTTCTTTTTGTCGTCGACGACGAGGATCACGGCGGAGCCTGGGTGGTGGACGATGGCGCGTTTGATCTCGAAGCCGTCGGTGTCCCTGGCGATATCTTCTGAGACGCTGAAGAGACTGCAGCGGTACTTCTCTTCTGAGGACAGTATTTTCATATACTAAGGATGACTGAGTGAGGAGGTACATGCGGGCACTCATTTTGATTTGTTTTTCACTTTGCCTGAGCGGGCAAGAAGATCTAGTCGTAAGCAGGGAGAAGGTACGTGCGTCTTTAAAGCAGATGCAGGCCAAGGCAAAGCAGAAGGAAAACTATCTGTTTCAGCGGCGGCTGACGAAACGGGAACTCACGGCGGAGGGGAACGTTAAATCCGAGACCGTCTCCGTCTTGCGGCGCGACCCGTGGGAGGAGCAGGTGGTTACGCGGTTGATCGAGAAGGACGGAAAGGCGCTGACGGCTGAAGAGATTACCAAGCAGGAGGAGAAGTTGCGCCGGTCTGTGATTGAGATGCGGAAGACGACTATGAAGGCGCGCTTTGAAGAAGAGACGTGGATGGATGAGATGCCGGATGCGCTTGAGTTTCGGAGGGCCGGAGTGGAGGATCGGCACGGCCGACCGGCGGATGTTTTCAGTTTTACACCACAAAAAGGGTACAAGGCAAAGACCATGAGGGCGAAGGCCTTTGAGAAGATTCGTGGCAGAGTTTGGGTAGATCGGCAGGATGGGGAAATGACTCTTCTCGATGTCGAAGTTTTCGATACGATCAGCGTGGGTTTTGGCTTGCTGGGGAAGCTGGAGAAGGGCACTCATTTTGAGATGGAGCGGAAGAAGTGGGAGATCGGAGTCTGGTTTGAGGTGTGGCAGCGGATCCGCTACGATTTGCGGGTGATGATGGTGAAATCGTTGCGTCAGGAAATCGAGACGCACTGGTCGAACTTGAGCCATAGGCCGCCGGTGAAGATGATCCGGAGTGGATCTTAGGCGGCTCAGGGGAGGTCGATCTGGACTTCTTTATCGGTGGTGCCGTCTACGTTCAGGACCTGGATTGTGTCGCCGATGCGGACGGTGACTTGATGGGTGCCCTTGAAGACACGAGCTTTGAGTTTGCCTTCGTCATCGCTTTCGCCATTCAGGTCTGTCCACCAGTCGCGGAAGAGGAGGTTATTGGAGACGACGGCGTTGGGCTTGGACGACCAGTCGGCGCGGTACATGGCTCCGCGTGGGAGCCAGTGGCGGCGCTCCCAGAAACCCCACATCAGGAAATCCTCGAAGCGCTTCTGGCTGAAGATGTAGGTCATGAAGTCTTTGGTGAAGTCGGCCTGGATGGCTTCATCGGGGGTGTTGACGTCGAATTCGCTGACGGCGAAGATGTAGGGGAATGCATCGGCGTATCGCTTGACGATCGTGTCGATGACTTCGATCGACTGGGGGGTGCCGAAGTGAGACTGGAAGCCAAAGCCGTCGACGGGGGCGTTGCGGTCTTTCAGGAATTGCAGGAAGGCGTAGGTGTAGCTGAGGTGGACACCGTTGACATTGCCGGATTCGAACTGGTTGTAGTCGTTGAGGAAGAGCTTGGCATTGGGGTCGGTTTGGCGGGCGAGTTCAAACCAGCGTATGGCTTCTTCGTTGCCCAGTTTGCCCTGGGAGACGGGGACACCGGGGACGCCATCGATGCGGCCCTGGATGTCGAAGTTGTCGTAGGGCTCGTTGAGGACGTCCCAGTGG
>CAZZGS010000986.1:0-2114 GCA_964653845.1 uncultured Bryobacter sp. | reverse complement strand
ATCCTTAGTTAAATGCACTCGTAGCTCAGCTAGATAGAGCGTCTGGCTACGAACCAGAAGTCCGGGTGTTCGAATCACTCCGGGCGCACCACTTCTTCCCTCCTTCTCCTCTGATCCAATATCCCTTTCTGTCCGATACTAGGAAAGTGCTGTCGTGCCCAAAGGCTGAACCCAGGCAACCATCATTTCCGGGTCCCAGACTTCTCCAAATTATCTGCGCCGTCGTCGCGCTATCCAACACCCTTCAGGCCATCCCACCAGAAGAAAGCCTCTCCAACCTCTCGATCCGGCGTTGGGGCCCTGAAAGCGGCATCCCCGAAGAAACCTTCTCTGCCGTTCTCGCCCCCGGCGACGGCTACGTCTGGCTCTCCTCTAACCATGGTCTCGTCCGCTTCGATGGCCAGCGTGCCCAGATCTTCCGCGTTGGAGACTCTTTCCGGGCCAGCGGCACCGGCCCTTGCAGCACCAACACCCTCAGCACTCTGCTTCTAGGCTCAGACGGCTCCATCTGGGCGGGTGCCTCCAGTGGCTGCCTTTTCCGCATCATCCAGGATCGCTTCGGCACCTTCGCCAATTTCCGGCTTGAAGGCATAACCTCACCCCTTCTCAACCGCGAAAACGTCGGCATCATGGCCCTCCGCAACCTCGCGAGCAACCAAGGCATTGAAATGAACCGGCGCTCGGCAATTTCAACAATCACCAGCGCCAACCCCTCGGGCGAGACAACTACCATTGCAGCTCCACCAGGCCTCCAGATCCTCTTCAGTGCCCGTGACAACACCAACCGGCTCTGGGCCATTATGAACGACAACAAGCTCTACGACGCCGGCAACAATACCGCTACGTGGACAATGCGTTACCAAATCCCATCTACCGCTCGAAGGCTGCTGGCCGACAAAGAAGGCAATCTCTGGATCCCATCTACCAAAGGCCTCTACCGCTGGCGCGATGGCGAGACAAAACATTGGGGCAAATCCGAAGGCCTCCCCAAAGACGAAATCGTCGCGATCCACAAAGACAAATCCGGCTGCGTCTGGATGGGCCTCGATCAGTCCGTCGCCAGGCTCTGCGATGACAAAATTGAATCGATCGCCCTAGGCCAGGAACAAGAAGAAATCCTCTCTTCCATGGCCGAAGACCCTCAGGGCAACCTCTGGTTCGGCGGTCGCTGGGGTAATCTATACCGCCTCAGCCCCGGCATCTTCCGTATCTACACCCGCCGCGAGGGCCTCTCCGAGAGTCACCTCACCGGAGTCGCCATCGACCGTGATGGCAATGCCTGGGGCAGCCACCGCAACTCAGGCCTCGTGCGTCTCACAGACGGCCGAGTCGCCAACACCTTCACCAACCCCGAGATCGCAGAAACTCAGACCCTGATTGAACACCCCACTTCAGGCATTCTTGCCGCCACCGCAAAAGGCATTTTCCACGCCACACCTCAGGGCATCCAGCCCATTCGCACAGGTTCTCCCCTCAATTATCGAACCCTTCCGGGCCTTTTCTGGGAGTCTCCTACCCAGCTCCTTTACTCCACGATGGCCTCTAACTTTAGACTCACCATACATCAAACCAACGGCCAAGAGTCCTGGCGTGTCGAAGAACTCTCAGGCCCCGTTCGCATCCGCCAGATGGCGAAAGACGCCAGTGGCCAAATCTGGGCCCTTTCGCAATTCCGCGGCCTCTACAAATTAGTCGGTAACACCTACCAACCCGCCCCAAACGCCGACCCGGAGCGCGCCCGCGCCTGGTACAGTCTCACCGCAGACCAGCAAGGCCTCCTCTGGATCGGTACCGCCGACGGCCTCGAAATTTATTCCCCAACCGAGAGCGGATTCCTCAACACCAAACCCCTTCTCGGCGGCGATCAGGTCTTCCACATCGCCCAGGATCGCTTCGGCAAGTTCTGGTGCACCACCCGCTTGGGGCTGGCCCGCTTCTCGCGAAAACAGGCTCTGGCCAATCTCAGTCAGTCCAGCCTTCAGGTCGAGCGCTACGGCGAAGCCCAATCCCTGCCCACCACCAACTTCGGCCTCGTAACCTCCGCTTCCGGCGCAACAGACCCTCAAGGCCGCATGTGGTTCCCCGGCCTCCGCGGACTGGTCTCAGTCAACCCC
>CAZZGS010000985.1:0-2115 GCA_964653845.1 uncultured Bryobacter sp. | reverse complement strand
ACCCCGCCTCCTCATCGCCACCTCCTATATGCCCTTCCCCCTCTCGCATGGCGGCGCAGTCCGCATGTTCAACCTCATGCGAGAGGCCGCCAAAGACTACTCGCTCATCCTCATCAGCTTCGTCGACGACTTCCAGACTCCAGCCCCAGAGCTTTCTCAACTCTGCGCCGAAATCATCGAAGTCATGCGAGAAGGCACCCACTACCGGCGCAACACAAACAACCCCAAAGTCGTCGAAGAATTTCGCAGCGAAACCTTCGAAGCCGCCATCGGCTGGGTCAACCGTCGCTGGCAACCACAAATCGCCCAGCTTGAATTCACTCAGATGGCGCAATACGCCAGCGCCTGCAAGCCCGCCAAAACCATCCTCGTCGAGCACGACATCACCCTCGATCTCTACGGCCAGCTGCTTAAAGACAAAGATGATTTCGACATGAGACTCGATCTCACTCGCTGGCAAGACTTCGAGCGCGCCGCTTGGCGCGAAGTAGATTGTGTCGCCGTCATGAGCGATCGCGATAAATCCCTAATCGAGCAATCGAAGCGCGTGGAAGTGATCGAAAACGGAGTCGATCTCACCCGCTTCAACCCCAGCCCCAACCCACCAGAAAAAGGCCGGCTCCTCTTCATTGGCAGCCTCGCCCACCTGCCCAATCTGATGGCTCTCGCCTGGTTTCTCAAGAACGTCTGGCCCAACCTTAAAGATGTAAAGCTCCACATCATCGCCGGCCGCAACCCCGCTTACTACATCGACTTCTACAAAGAGCGCGTCGAAGTCAACTTCAACCAACCCAACATCGAACTCGAAGCCTTCGTAGAAGACGTCCGCCCCGCCTACCAGCGAGCCGAAATCGTAATTGCCCCCTTGCTGGCCAGCGCCGGAACCAACATCAAAATCATGGAAGCGATGGCCTGCGGCAAAGCAATCGTTGCCACCCCCGGCGGCGTCAACGGCCTCAATATCGAGCCCGGCAAAGACTACCTGCTAGCCTCAACCCCGGCCCACTTCGCCGCCTGTATTGAGCAGCTCCAAACCAACCCCACCCTCCGCCAGACCTTGGAACAACACGCAAGAAAAACCGCCGAAACCCGCTACAGTTGGGCCACCATCGGCCGCAAACAGCACGACCTCTACAAAAGCCTATAGTCCCCGATTTTGTTAGACTACAGATGGATGAAATACAGGGTATATCTCGAACCGGATGAAGACGGCGTCTTTGTCGCAACCTGCCCCGCTTTACCTGGCTGCATCTCACAGGGAAACACCCGCTCAGAGGCAACCGAGAACATCAAGGAGGCCATTGAGGCCTACTTGATGAGCCTTCGTAAACACGGAGACCCGATTCCGCCAAGCATTCTGGAAGAGGTCATTGAGGTCGCTTCATAGTGAAGTTGCCGGTCAGTTCAGGTGCCGAGGCAGTCAAAGCCTTTGAGCGCCTGGGCTACGCATTCGATCAGCAACATGGCAGCCACATCATCATGCGCCATGCCAGTACCCCTCATCGCCGCCTATCGATCCCCAATCACAAAGAGTTGGCCAAAGGTACACTCCGCGCTTTGATTCGCGAATCCGGCCTAACCATCGAAGAGTTCGCCAGGCTGCTGAAATGACCGCAGCTAAGGCCATGGGCGAATTCGACCTCTAGACCTTCCAGCTGGCCGCAGAATTCGGCCACACCGGCCAGGCCGTCCGTCGCCCAATCCCTTCGTGCCTACCCGCAATACCTCACCCTAACCTCCCAACAAGCCAAAATCGGCGCGTCCACCTATCACGGTGCCGAGTTCAAACTCCGCAAGCGCTTCGCCTCTGGCTTCTCGTTTGAAACCAGCTTTACCAAGTCCAAGCCCCTCGGCTACAACGCCCCCGGCTTTCAGGGCTTTGGCGGTCTCGACAACGTCCTCCAAGATCACTTCAACCTCGGCAACGAACGATCCCTGCTCTCTTTCGACGTCCCCCACGCCTTCGTCGCCAACTACATCTACACTCTCCCCTTAGGCAAAGGCAGCGACTGGACCAAAGCCGCCTTCAGCGACTGGACCATCTCCGGCATCCACCGCTATCAATCTGGCTATCCACTCCAGCTCTCAATGAACAATCTACTCCCTATTTTTAAC
>CAZZGS010000984.1:0-2119 GCA_964653845.1 uncultured Bryobacter sp. | reverse complement strand
ACGTGGCTACAATCCCTATCCAAACGCTTATGTCTATCGCGATTGGGTCATCCAGGCATTCAACGACGACATGCCCTACGACCTCTTCGCGAAATCGCAGATTGCCGGTGACCTTCTCGATCCCAAGCTCCGCCACAAGACTCTCCCCGGCACCGGATTCATCGGCCTCGGCCCCTGGTATTACGACAATGGGTCAACCGAAGTTACTCGCGCCGACGAGCGTCATGACCGCGTCGACGTAGTATCCCGCGGCTTCCTCGGCCTCACTGTCGCCTGCGCCCGTTGCCACGATCACAAGTACGACCCGATCCCGCAAACCGACTACTACGCACTGGCCGGCATCTTCTCAAACGTCACTTATGAAGAATATCCACTAGCCCCCAAGAGCGTCATTGACGACTTTAAGAAGATTGAAGACCAGATAGACCAGAAGCAAAAAATGATGGGCGAGATGCAAGGCAATCTCGGTAAGGCCCTAGCCCAGTCATTGGTCTTTGAAACCTCCAACTATCTGCAGGGTGTCTTTGACGTAACCGGCCCGAAGAAAACCGAAGTTGCCAACGTCGTAGAATCCCGCAAGCTCGACTACGAGATCTTCGAACGCTGGATCAAGTACATGGCCAAGCTCCAGAAGAAGTATCCGAACAAGGATGCATGGCAGGCCATGATGAAGAAGCCAGTCCCAGCCGCACCCGAAGCCAAAAAGCTCGCTGACAAATTTCAGGAAGACGTGGTTGCTGTACTCTTGGCCCGCAACGAACTCGATGCCGAAAACAAGGTCATCGCTGACAAAGCGCTTGACGGCACCAAACCCAAGAAGCGCACGAGTAAGCCTTCCAACTTCGTCACCAACGATGACTTCTGCCCAGGCTGCGGCCTGCGCCTGAAGAACCTCACCGACGAGCAGAACAATCTTTACACAGAGATCTTCCAGCGTGAACTAACCGATTCCGAAGATCCGAACGCGATGCTTGAAATGGGTTTCCGAAACATGAAACCTGGCGTGCTCAGCTTCCGCGGATGGAGCCTCGAGAGCCGCGTCGGCTCAGAATCACAAGCCCAGCTTGCCAGAATCCGTAAAGACATCGAAGAAGCCCGCAAGAAGCTTGAACCCCACTATCCTTACCTCCACGGCATCAAGGATAAGCCGCTCGATCAAATCTCGGAATTGCCACTGGCTCTCCGGGGCGATCCGCTCCAGCTTGGCGAAGAAGTCCCGCGTCACTTCCTGAGCGTCCTGTCTCCCGGCGACCCGCAACCGATCAAGACCGGTAGCGGTCGCCTCGAACTCGCCGAAGCCATCGTCAAGCAACCGATCAACTCACGCGTCATCGTCAATCGCATTTGGAAAGGCCACTTCAGTTCAGGCATTGTCGACACCCCCAGCAACTTCGGCATCACCGGCGAACGCCCAACCAACCCGGAACTCCTCGAGTACCTGGCAGCCAAATTCGTCTCAAACGGTCAGTCGGTCAAGAAGCTCCACAAAGAAATCATGCTGAGTTCTGTCTATCAGCTCGCCAGCGAAAACGAAGCCAACAACTTCGCCAAAGATTCCTCCAACCGCTTCTACTGGCGCTACGAGAAAAAGCGCCTCGATGCAGAACAGCTTCGCGATTCAGTTCTCTTCGTTTCAGGCAACCTTGACCCCAGCCTCGGTGGTCCTTCCGCCGACCTCAAGCCCAGCTTCCTCCGTCGCACCGTCTACGGCAAGGTCAGCCGCTACAAGATGGATGAGTATCTCCAACTCTTCGACTTCCCCTCGCCTTCGATCAGTACCGAAAAGCGATTCACCACCACCGTTCCGCTCCAGCGCCTCTTCCTCCTCAACAGCGACTTCATGCAGCTCGAAGCCGAAGAACTGGCCAAGCGCATCATGCCCGAAGTAGACAATCGTGCCCGCGTGAGAAAGCTCTTCCAGGTGATTTACGGTCGTGACGCCACTGAAGAGGAAATCAAGCTCGGCATCGATTACATCAAGAGCGAGCCAATGATCTCTTATGAAGAGCGCAAGAAGAAAGAAAAAGAGAAGCCTCCCGAAGAAGGCATGCGTCTCGGACGCGGGCCCGGTGGCCCTAGTGGTCCTGGCAGCCCTCCCCCTGAAGTCTCAAAGGCTAGT
>CAZZGS010000983.1:0-2120 GCA_964653845.1 uncultured Bryobacter sp. | reverse complement strand
GACGGTGAGATCTACACCCGGGTCCGCCTCGAAGTCGCCGCAGTTCTCAAGAACAACGGCGAAACCGAGCCGACAGAGCTGGCCTTCGACATCAAGGGCGGCCAAGTCGGTGACCGTGTCGTAGTCTTTACCGATGCCCCTCGCTTTGAAGCTGGCGTTGACATCCTCTACTTCGGCTCCACCGGCCAGCCCGAAGACAAAATCGACCTCGCCTCCGCCGCCGGTCGCAAAGCCCTTCAGCGCGTCCGCCAATACCGTGAAGACTCAGGCACCCCCGTCAGCGACCTGGAATCCAGCCGCCTCAATCGTTTCCTCAACCGCCAGGACAAGCTCAACAACGAACCCGAAGCAATCCTCGACCTCGACGCCACCGCATCAGCCTGCTCCGCTTACATGGGCCCCAAATGGAATACTCCGGCCACCACCTATAACTTGGCCGCCTCGATCCCCTCCACATGGGCGACAGCCATCCAGGCCGCCGCGCAAGGCTGGAATCAGGGAGGCTCGAAATTCGCTTTCAGCTTCAGCTCAAGCAGTCCCCACGCCATTAGCCTCGCAGACCTCGGCGCAGGCTCTACTCTGGCATCGACGAGAGTTGAATTCTTCCAAAGCAGCCAGCAAATGGTCCGCTTCTCGATGACCTTCAACAATCGCTACACTTGGACCACCGCAGGCCATGCCGGTCAATTCGATGTCCAGAACATAGCGACACATGAGCTAGGACACGCCCTCGGCCTTACTCACCCAGCTGCCACCACGTGCGCGGAAGAAACCATGTGGTTCTCCGCCAGTGCAGGTGAAACCAAGAAGCGCAGCCTTGAACCCGGCGACCAAAACGGCCTCGTCACCCTCTACGGAGCCGTAGGAACAACAACAACAACCCCTCCTCCAACCACCATCCAGACACCAGCCATCACCTACTTCGCCTTGGCCACTACCAACGCGGTAGCCACCAAACCTCTCGCCATCGTTTTCCGAGGAACAAGCTTTACTCCAACCACCATCGAAGCCCTTTTAACCGGCGGAGTCTGCGGCACAACCGGCTGCATCATAAAGCCGGCAGGAGCCTCCACCACAGACATGGTCTTCCTCAACAACATCCCCGCCGGCGCATACACAATCCGCCTCCGCAACGGCTCCGGCAACCCCCTCAGCACCCCAAATACTTTCACTGTTACCGCAAACTAACAGATTGAGGTAACCTCAGGATGACAGGCTTCCTCAATGACAATTCATCTAACCCCCGAGCTCGAAAAGCTGGTAGAGTCGAAGATCGATTCTGGATCTTTCGCTTCCGCAACTGAGGTAATTACAGCGGCATTGCGCCAGATGGCATCAAGTGACGAGCATCGCAAAGACCGGCTTGAGACCTTGAATTTGAGGATCGAAAATGGCCTCGCCGAACTCGACAGGGGCGATTATGTAGACGGCGAGTCCTTCATGCAAAAACTGCTCGATGACTTGGATCAAAGAATCGCGGCAGACGTTCGGCAGTGAGCTATGTTCTTTCCGCTAGTGCGCAAAGAGATCTGCTCAGAATTCTCGATCACTATCACGAAGTTGCCAGCCTAAGAATTGTCCGTCAAATGACAACCGAATTCGTACAGTCGTTCCGATTCCTCGAACGAAATCCCGGAGCTGGCCACACGCGCGAGGATGTAAGGAGTAAAACGGTCCTGTTCTGGCCGTTGAGAGACTACCTCATCGTCTATCGAGCAACCTCAAAACCACTAGAAATAGTGATGATCATCCACGGAAGTCAAGATATTCCTGCTCTCCTGAACCGACGAGATCTTGGCTAACATTGAGTAGAGCAAATGTCCATTACGCCAACTATTGAGAACTTCGCAACTGCAAAACAATTGGTGGATGCCCTCAATCCGCTGAGCAGTTGGCGTGAGCAGCAGTATGCGACATCAGAAGATATGTTTTTCAGAGGACAGTTTCAAGCTCACTGGGATCTCGTACCATCAGCGCTAAGGCCAGAATCATTCCTCTTCAATGGGTCCGCTTGGACAAATCCACCCTTAGAGAGCGTACAGCAAATCAAAGCTGAGGCAAAAATCCTTTGGCTATTTCTTTCGTTATGCGATGACGCAGGATTAGCGCTACCTGAAGAT
>CAZZGS010000982.1:672-2123 GCA_964653845.1 uncultured Bryobacter sp. | reverse complement strand
TTTTTTAAGTACTTGGTACACGGTCGTATTTATGGGCGCCATTTTTTTGGTTGCGTTGGCCATAATCGTCTATCTATTTTATAAGATGCGGATGACCTCGATTACCGATCCTAAGTTGAAACACGATTTTATCAATCGAAACGAAATCAAATGGTATAAGTGGTCTTATTTTTTGTTTGGCGCGGCTATCGCCTTTGCGATCAACCTGTATGGCGAAGAAAAGTACACCCAATTGGGGATGTGGTTTTTAGTGCGCTTGTTTATTTCCTTCTGTGGGGGAACCCTCTTCGCCTACGTTTCCTCTTTGGTGTTGGAATATTATTACCCGACAGTGGTTAACTCGAAGTTGCGAAAGTTGAGGTTTACACCGCGCATCAACCCTAAGACCGGCAATAAGATGCGGCTTCTAAGTGAAGAAGAGGAGGACGTCCATTTGCATGAAGGGATGCAGGCTGAGGAAAGTATCTTTTCAATTGATTACGATGTTTGGATAGATGAACAAACGGCAGATGTTAAAATAGAGAAATACGATGGGCATTTGATTGCACTACAATGCAACAACTGTGGATTTTATACCATGAAGGTGCAGCGCGAAGAAATCGTTGAACGAAATTAGGACGATTCACCGAAAGAACTATTGAAACACTACAAATGTGACTATTGCAAAAATATTAGAGCCACCCAGTTTAATGTGTCTAAGAAAGAAGCGGATGATTACAAATCTCAAAAGCCAAAAACCAAGGGAAACATTAAAAATGTAGAACTTGTTAAAATCGACCTCCATTCAAACCTTGGGAAAAAAAAATCGTTTGAATTTAGGACCGTGGATGAAGCTAAGAATTTTTTAGACGAATTTGATTTCGATAAATTGGCATAATCTGTGTAGGAAACGTTATTGTCAATTTTCAATTAAATAAGTTAAACCGAATGCAGCGTATTTTTTTAGTCGCACATCTCTATCTATTTTGTTTAAGCTCTTATGCAACCTCGATCGATACACTCGATTTAGTCGCAAAACCCATTTATGGTAAAGAGGCCAAGGTCATTTCGGACATATTAGATAACAACCACTACCGTGGCATCATTCTGGGCGACTCTTTATCGTCTGCCATCTTGAATCGGTTTATCGATGAATTGGATAACAGCAAAATTTACTTTTTGGAGAGCGATATAAAATCATTTGAAAAGTATAGATCAACGATAGACGATCTGACCAGAAGTGAAAATGTAGACCCGGCTTTCGAAATCTATAACGTTTTTAAAAAAAGGTTCAAAGAACGAACTTCATTAGTGCTGCGCGACCTAGTTCAGAAAGATCATGATTATTCACTACAGGAGTTCTATGATACAAATAGGGACAAATTGCCTTGGGCAAAGTCGGCATCAGAGCTAGACGAAATTTGGCGAAAGATTATGAAAAGCCAGGCGTTGAGCTTAAAGTTGGCGGGCAA
>CAZZGS010000982.1:0-662 GCA_964653845.1 uncultured Bryobacter sp. | reverse complement strand
AATCCGTTTATCAATTTAATTCGGAGGATTTGTTTAGCGTGTATATGAATTCGATAACGGAAGCTTATGATCCACACACCAACTACTTATCGCCCAAGGCCTCCGATCTTTTTAAACAGAGCATGAGTTTATCTCTGGAAGGAATAGGTGCACAGCTTCAGACGGAAAATGATCAGACCAAAGTTGCTAAGATAATACCCGGAGGGCCCGCTGATAAATCGGGTTTGCTTTTAGCCAACGATTTTATAACTGGCGTGGCTCAAGGAAAGGGCGGTGAAATGGTTGATGTAGTAGGATGGCGCATCGATGATGTAGTAAAACTAATAAAGGGTGCAAAGGGGACATTAGTAAGGCTACAGATAGTGTCAGGAAAGACTGGTATTGCCAGTGCTACTAAAGGGATATCAATCATTCGCGAAAAAGTGAAATTGGAAGATCAGGCTGCTAAAAAGCAAATCATCAATTATCAGGCAGAGAACAAAGAAATGAAGTTGGGCGTCATTACGCTGCCAAGTTTTTATATGGACTATGACGCATATCAAAAGGGTGACCGGGATTTTAGGAGCACTACCCGCGATGTGCGTAAGTTAATTGGCGAACTAAAAGCGGAAGGGGTGGACGGACTGGTGATGGACCTTCGTAACAATGGTGGAGGGTCATTG
>CAZZGS010000981.1:0-2127 GCA_964653845.1 uncultured Bryobacter sp. | reverse complement strand
CAGCACAACAGAACCCTTCCGCACTCCCCTCACTCCCTTCGATCGACGCACTGCATTGAAAGGCCCACATTCAGGGCTTAAGAACGTAGAAATCTCAATGCAATACGCCACAATGAAAGGCCACCTCACCAGTCTCTATCTCTTGGCGCCTTGGTCTCCCCCCATCAGCGATATCCAAACCCCTTCCAACACCGGACAGCTTTTTGGGAGTTACGTCCAGATTATTGGCCTTCTGATTTTTCTTTTTTTTAGCGCTGGCCTGGCCCGCAAAAATTGGTTGGCAAACCGTGCAGACCGCCGTGGCGCACTCAAACTGTTCTGGATTCATAGCGGAGCGCTTTTTGTGGGCTGGCTCCTCAATGCACACTACGTTTCCGAGGGCCGCATGTTCAATTTCGCCTACTACAATTTCGCCAGCGCCCTATTCAACGGTGCCCTCTTGTGGCAGCTCTATCTTGCCTTGGAACCAGCTCTCCGCGCCCGCTGGCCTCAATCGATCGTCACTTGGAATCGTATTCTCGCCGGAAGATTCTCCGACGCGCAAGTCGGAGCTCACATATTAATGGGAGTCACGATGGGCATCGTAATTAGTGCTGCGTTCGTCATCAAAGATTGGTTCAACTTTGAACGCTTGGGTACGCTCAACCCCAGTGGCATTGCCGACACTGTCACCCGCAAATGGTTCGCTTCTCAAATCTTTGTTGCTGACAACGCTCTCTTTACTGGCTTCTTGATCTTCTTCATAATTTTCGGCCTGAAGGTTCTGTTTCGACGGGAATGGCCGGCCATGATTGTAGTCGCTATCATCTTGTGCGCCAGCAATGGTGACTTATACCGATCCACCAACCTCGCTCTCGACGGAAGCGTTTACTTCCTTGTCGCTTTAGGTATTGTCTGGGCGCTCGTGCGCTTTGGTATGCTCACCACGATTGTCGCGGTCTTCGTCACAAATGTGCTTGGCCGCGTGGCATCAACCAGCGATCCAACGCTTTGGTTTATGCCCTTCGCCTACGCCACGCTGATCCTGGTAGCTGCCCTTGCCATCATTTCTTTTTGGCGCTCGCTCGGCGGCCAGAGCCTCATCGGATCAGAAGCGACATGATCCCGAGTTTCTCCCGAATCATCGATCTCGAACAGCCCCGCTTTGCCGGTATGCCGATCCACCCCGCCCACAAGCCTGGTTACTTCTACGCTCTCCAGCGCCGCCGGCGTCCTCACCATGATGGAGCACACCGGCACACACATCGACGCTCTCTCTCACCAGGCCGCCCACGGCTGCCTCCACGGCGACATCCCCACTGCCACCGTCGAATCCCCAACTGGCTTCTCCCAACACGGCGTAGAGACCATCCCACCCATCGTCAAGCGAGCCGTCTTCGCCGATCTCAACCCACTCCAGCCCGAATACGAATTCACCGCCGACGACCTCGAGCGCAGCCTCGGCGACACCCGTCCCAACCCCGGCGATATCCTCCTTGTCCGCACCGGCTTCGCCCGCCTCTGGCATGACGAAGCCGCCTACCTCAAAGCCGCCGGCGCACACAAATCCGCCACCATCTGGGCCGCAGACCACAAGGTCACAGCCGTCGGTGCCGACAACATGGCCTGGGACGTCCCCGGCATCGTCGACCAAGAAACTGGCGTAAGCCTCTTCGCCCATTTTTACCTGCTCCCGCAAAAAGGCATCTACATCATCGAGAACCTGAACCTCGAAGAGCTAGCCACCACCGGCCTCAAAGAATGCCTCTTCGTCTGCCTCCCGCTAAATCTAAACGGTCAACATACAATTTCTCAACACACATTTCTTTTGACAAAACTTTATAAATCATTCATTCTCAGGATGACTTAACGAACATTCTCCTGTCCAGTACGAATGATCTATTCAGCAGGACCGAATAAACTCAATCAGAAGAGGTGCTTCAACATGCTCGCTAACACTTATAAATCATTTATTCCGGTGATATTAGCGTTAACTTGGCTTACCCAGTCGACCAAAGCGCAAATCGTCGCAGAACCCAATGAAGTGACGACTCTGTATCTAGTTTGTCTTGTCGGACAAGTCGTTGTTCCAAATTGCAATGTGTCCGCAACAATCACTGCCGTTGATTTCACTGGTGGTCACTACCA
>CAZZGS010000980.1:0-2132 GCA_964653845.1 uncultured Bryobacter sp. | reverse complement strand
GTGGTCCCCGGCAACACCAGCTCAAAAAACTGCCGGTCTTCAGGCTTCAAACCCAACTGCGCCATCGCCCGGAATCGCGCCAGCGTATCCAGCAAGCTCTCCCCAGTCTTCGCCTCATAATCGGCCCGTACCGGCGCAACAGCCTTCATCGGATAGAGCCGCGCCAACGCATGCTCCACATAAGCGGTCGTCACAAACCCTGTGAGCGCACTCTTGTTCCAGCGCCCATAAGGGTCCTGCGTCTTCAGCAGCCAGTCAACACCCTTCTTCACCACCTCTTCGCGATCATCAAAACCAAGAGCCGCAAGCGCAGTCAAGGCAAGAGCCGTCGGTGCAGGGTCACACTCACCCTTGGCATCAAAGCCCCAACACCCTTCCGGCTTCTGCAGCTTCCTCAAGCTCCACTCATCCTCATGAATCTGATCGAGGATCTTCGGCTCCAGCTTGTGCCCGGCCATCGGGAAAATCTTGCGGAAGAACTCCACCCGGTTCGCATGATCATCCACATACTTCGCCTTCAGATCGAGCAGCTTCTGAGCCTTCTCCTCCAGTGCTTCAAAGTACTTCGGGTTCTTCGTATCTCTCCAAGCTCGCTCAAGAATCGTACCTGCAAACCGGTACACCACCGCTTGCCCGTAATTCGATCCCGGCCCCGCCGCATTGATCCCGCTAGGGTCGGCCGATTGCAACATAAAATTCGCCGTCCGCAACTGCTGCGTCGAATGTAAACGCTTCGGGCCCGTCAACATCTCGGCCATCACCACGTTAAAACCAGCCGCCCGCGTACCAGCCGGGCCATCCCCCAAATCAAGCGGCGAAAGGCTCGTATTGTTGGCCGCCTCAACCAGCTCATTCGTAGGCCGCAAACACTCATACATCGTATTGATCAACTGCCGCAGATTGTGCGTCGTTTCCATCGGATACCCGTTCAGCATCGGCATCGCCGGCCCCCACACACTCGATTGCGTATGGCAGCTCATGCAAATCGTCCCGAGCAACGACCCAGTATCGCGAATCCGTCGATCCACAGAAGCCCCGCGAGGCCGATTCAAAATCCACGCATGCACTTGCGTCATGTGGTCATACATCGCCTGCTGCACAGCCTTACGCGGATCCGTATGCGGACCCAAATCCTTCACCCGCAACTCCACTTCATAACCCGGTGAATTCGACTCCACCGCCAGATAATACACACCCCCCGGAACAAAGCGCCGCGTGATCGCCGTCCGGTGTTCCTCAAGCTGCTGGTGCACACGCTCATTCGCGTTCTGCCCATCCTTGTATTCCTTGCCATCGGCACTAAACACCCGCAACCGGGCAACCACAAACGGGTCTGGCAACATCAAACTGGCCGTAAACAACTTCGGCACCGACCCCTTGAACTCCAGCCGAAAGTAGTCATCCCCATTCCCCTTCGTCACGTCCCCATTTTCGAAATACTCAATGTCGTCAGCCCCACCCACGATGTGCTGATTCCCATCCTGCAGCACCACCGTCTGCGCCTCGGCAATCGAATTATTCGGCTCCACCTCAAGCGTCATCCCGCGCGTCGCAACCCCCAGGTTCACCGGCTTCACCTCAGCCCGCCAGGCCACACTCAAACCAGCAGGCCACGGCGTCAACTTCGGATAAGGCTTCAGCAGCGCAATGCTCCCGATCTCCCGCCATCGGGGTTGATTGAACAGCGCATCCTCATTCTCAACAGCCTTGGCCGTCAACTTGTAAACTCCGGCCTTGGGCGCACGATAGTAGAAAAACAAATCGGGGTCCAGCGCGTGAACCACCTTCTTCAGGCCACCGAATTCAACCAAAATCCGGGCATTCGCTGGCAGCTTCGAGACGCCAGGCAACCCAGCCGCAACCTCCACCACCTCACCCGCTTTCAGACTCACAGACTTCTCAAAAGCCCCCGTGAACACACCCTGGCCCAGAGCCGAAACAGCGAAAATAAAAATTAGATAACGCATACTGGAGTTGGAAACATCTTTTCATATACAGCCATGCTTTGGGAAGTCATAGTCTTGATCCTCTCGGTAACACTACTCTGCTGTTACTCGATTGCCCAAGAGGTCCTGAACAATTACCGCGACAACCGCCGCGCCCAAGCGATGGGTACTCAACTGAATCAGCTC
>CAZZGS010000979.1:0-2137 GCA_964653845.1 uncultured Bryobacter sp. | reverse complement strand
GGCAGAGATTTCTTCGGGGATCCTTGTTTGACAGTGCCGCAGCGATTTCTTGAGGAGAATCGACCTGTTGACTGCCAATATGTCCAAGTAATTATGGCGTCAATGTCCCCGCATGATCGGTTTCCTACTTTCTCATGTTCCGAAATTATTTAAGCTTTTTCTTCTCCTCGTTTCCAAATCGACTTCCCGCACCCTCGAACAGACCGCCATAATTTATTGGACACTTGAACCTCCTCTCATCTTCCCTCTCCCCATGTCCTTCTCCATTGATTCTGATCCCCTCCGCTTCCATGGACCCGGCGGCGAAATCATCATCGATCCCTCTGACCCTCTGGCCCAACAACTCGCCATGCTCATCGCTGGCGAGTGCTCCGATCGCCCTGTCGTCGAGGTTGCCGCGCGCTTTGGCTACAGCCGCCAGCGCTACTACCAACTGTTGGCCGCCTTTCGCCAAGGCGGTACCCAGGCCCTCCAGCCCAAGCCAACCGGCCCCAAATCCGATCACCGCCGCACCGCCGAAGTCATCCGACGCGTCATCTCTCAACGTTTCCTCGATCCCGACTGCACCGCCGCAGTCATCACCCAGAAGCTGGTTCAGAAGAACCTCCCCATCAGCCAACGCAGCGTCGAGCGCATCATCGCCGACTTCGGCCTCCAAAAAAAAACTCTACGCCCTTAACCCCGCTAACCCTCCCCAGTTCGTCCAGACCTCTCGGACCCGTCGAAAGGAGCGCTCCGAGCCCTGCGATCCCAAGAGTCTTGAGAACTCTGTTCGTCAGCTTCTCTCGGACAAGGTTTCAGGCAACCAGGTCGGCATCTGGCTGCTGGTGCCCGAGTTGCTCCGTTTGCACGCCTGGGACTTGCTCTGCCAGTGGACCGCTCAGCCCGGGGATCGTGTCGAACCCCGTCTGGCCCTTCACCTGGTCAACGAGTCCGCCATGTGTCTGCCCTCCATGCGCGCCCGTCGCACACTCTCCCAGAAGGGCTTCGAACTCGCCAACGGCTTGCCCTTCGTTCCAACCGATGGAGCCATCCATTGGCTGCTCAATTCTCGAAGCGTCCTGGACAGCACCCAGCTTCAGATCGCGTTGGGTAAGCTCAGGCGGGCAGACAACCACTTCTCCGGGCAACTACTGGCCATTGATCCCCATCGCACCGTCAGCCACAGCAAACGCCAGATGCGACGCCACCGCTTCGATCCGCGGCAAAAGGCCCGAAAGATGTCCCAGACCTTCTTCCTACTGGACTGCCAAACCCAACAGCCCATCTGCTTTACCCTGGCATCCTCCTCCGCCACCGCCATCGATGCTGGCAAGAGCGTGCTTGAGTTGGGCTCAGAGATCCTTGGCCTCAAGCAGGGAGCTACCAGCGGCAAGCCCCTTGTCCTTGCCGACAAGGAACACCACGGCCACGACCTGTTTGAATCGGTCCACCAACACCAATTCTTCGATCTCCTCGTCGCCGTGCCCGCGAGGGAACGTTCCAGGAAGGACCAAAGCGCCGTTGAACGGCTGGAATTCATCGAGCACTGGGCCGGGTACGCCACCGCCCAACGCGCCGCCACCTTCAAGTCCGCCCCCGATCTGCCGCTTGTTGAGTATATCCAGCGCAGCGCGGCTCCAGGCACCAAGCCCTACTACCAGTCCTTCCTTGGCACCTGCCAGCGGGACGGGGTGGAAGTGCTCACCAAGAACTATCCCGACCGGTGGCACATTGAGGAATTCTTCAAGTCCAACCAAGCCCTGGGCTGGGATCGCTCCGGAACAATGAACCTCAACGTGAGGTATGGGCAGATGTCCATGGCCCTGCTTGCCCAGGCGGCCATCCATCAACTCCGTCGTCGTCTTGGGGATCCAATTGCCACCTGGGATGCCATGCACATTGCCCAACGATTCTTCGGTGCCTTGGAAGGCGACGTCCGGGTCGAACATGACACCATCGTCGTGACGCTCTACAACGCTCCGAACGTCGAAAAGATCCGCAAGCACTACGAAGGCCTGCCCGAAATACTGCGAGGCGAAGGCGTCCAACCGGAGATCCCGTGGCTTTACGGATTCAAGCTCGATTTCCGCTTCAAATAAACCGCGGCCCTCGCCGCAAAATGTCTAATTCGCAGCCGCCAAAAAATCTCTGCCGT
>CAZZGS010000978.1:0-2140 GCA_964653845.1 uncultured Bryobacter sp. | reverse complement strand
AGATACGGCAGGGCGGCGTCGTCGCCATCCCCACGGACTCTCTCTATATGCTGGTGGCCGATCCCTACAACCTCAAAGCTGTAGGCAAAGTCTTCGCCGCCAAGGGCCGCGAAACCACCCGTAGCCTCCCTCTTCTGGTCAACGACATCATGATGGTCGAAGACCTGGCCAGCGAAGTTACCAAACGCTTCCAGGTCCTCGCCCGCCGCTTCTGGCCCGGCCCCCTCACCATCATCGTCCCGGCCAACTCCAGGATCCCCCTCAAACTCACCGGCAACACCGGTCGCTTGGCACTAAGGCATAGCAAAAGCCCCATCGGCAACGCCCTCATCGAATTCCTCAACATGCCCCTCATCGCAACCAGCGCGAATATGAGCGGAGTGCCAACCTGCCGTTCCGGCATCGAAGTATTTGGCACCATGGATGGCCGTCTCGATTTAGTCGTCGATGGCGGTCACTGCGTCGGTGAAGGCGCAACCACGATCGACATTACCGAACCCTACTGGCGCATCATCAAACAGGGCGCCATAGAAGAAAAGGAACTCGCTGAAGTTCTGAAAGGCAACTAGATGCAATACACCCGCCTCGGCTCCACCGGCCTCACCGTCTCCCGCCTCTGTCTCGGCATGATGACCTACGGAAGCAAACAATGGCGCCAGTGGGTTCTAGAAGAAGCCGAAAGCCTCCCCCTCATCGCCAAGGCCTGGGAACTCGGCATCAACTTCTTCGACACCGCCGACATGTACTCCCTCGGCGTCAGCGAAGAAATCCTCGGTCGCGCCATCAAGACCCTCGGCATCCCCCGCGACAAAATCATCATCGCCACCAAACTCTTCAACCCGATGAGCGACGACCCCAACCACAAGGGCCTCGGTCGCAAGCACCTCCACCATTCGATCGAGAATAGCCTCCGCCGCCTCCAGACCGACTACATCGATCTCTACCAGATCCATCGTTACGATTACGCAACACCCCCCGAAGAAGTCATGGACGGCCTCAACGGCGTCGTCAAACAAGGCAAAGCCCTCTACCTCGGTGCCTCCTCAATGTTTGCCTGGCAACTCGCGAAGCTCAACTACGCAGCAGACAAAGCCGGCACGGCGAAATTCGTCTCCATGCAGAATCACTACAACCTCGCCTACCGTGAAGAAGAGCGCGAGATGATCCCCTTCTGCCTCGATCAGGGCCTCGGGATGATCCCTTGGTCTCCCCTCGGCCGCGGCCTCCTCACTGGCAGCCTTAAACGCGACAGCAAAGACAGCCTCCGCGCCCAGACCGACCTCTACGCCCAGCAAATCTATAGCCGCGAAAACGATTTCCAGATCGCCGACCGTGTCGCCGAAGTCGCCGCAGCTCGAGGCGTCTCCAGAGCTAGCCTCGCCCTCGCCTGGGTCCTCTCGAACAAAGCTGTCACTGGTCCCATCATCGGAGCCAGTAAAGAACAACACCTTCTCGATGCCGTCGCTGCCCTCGACCTCAAACTCGACCCCGCCGAAACCACCAAACTCGAAGAACTCTACGAACCCCATCCCGTTCTCGGACACAGTTGATGGACGGTCTACTCAACTACCTCACTCTGTACGGTTACCCGATCCTCGCTCTCATCGTCTTCCTTGAGGCCATTGGCCTCCCGGTTCCCGCCGCCCCGGCACTGCTCGCTGTAGGTGCCGCCTGCGCCAAAGGCATCCTCGACCCCTATACCTCTCTCACTATCGCCATCATCGCGATGCTCTCAGCCGACACGATTCTCTTCATGCTCGGTCGCTATACAGGATGGTGGCTCCTCGGCATCCTCTGCCGCCTCTCGGTCAATCCTGAAGCTTGTATCTATTCCAGCGCCTCATACTTTCACAAGCGTGGCCGCACCGCCCTGCTCTTCGCAAAATTCCTCCCCGGCATCAACACGATGGCCCCACCGATGGCCGGCAGTATGAACATGCACCCTTTCGTCTTCGCTAGATACGACGCGGCTGGAGCTCTCCTCTACATCCTCACTTACTCAATCCTCGGCTACACCTTCAGCGGTGCCATCGGTGCCATAACCGAATGGCTCGCCACCCTCGGACGCGCCGCCATTTTCCTGCTCGCCACCGCCGCTGCCTTCTACATCGCACAACGAATCTTCCGCGCCCGGCGCAAC
>CAZZGS010000977.1:0-2142 GCA_964653845.1 uncultured Bryobacter sp. | reverse complement strand
CGTGGACACCGCAGCGGAGGAGGAAGGCGGTTTGCTTCTTTAGGGTTTCGGTGTCCAGTGTGTCGTCATCGCGGAAGGGGGTCTGGACGATTGGGTAGATGCCGTGGAAGGCGGTGTTGGATTGGGGCTTGGCGGCGAGGAGGGTTGCCGGGGTGAGGAGGAGGCCGCGCCGGGTGAGAGTCACGGTTGCGATTCTATCGCAAGGCTTTTGCCTTGTAAGTTAGAGGTATGGGGATACTCAAGCCATTGGAATGGATTCGGGCGGGTGGGCACGATTCAAAGCGAAGCGAGAGCCTCGAAATGTTTTGGTGATTTGTGATTATGCTCGTGTTCGATTGATGGATGGTGCCAGCAATAGAACCGTCGCGCGGGAACAGATCGATCGATTAATTGCCATAAACGCGATTGCTACACGGTGGATCTGATTTGCCTCGCGGCAATGGATCGGGCGGGGCAAGTTTTGTTTGAGGTTGACGAGGGCATGACCGGATATCAAGAGTTGATTGATGAGTTGACCGCGCGCCTCGATGGTTGTTTGTCGATGGGTGGATGGTACAGGCAGGTGGCGTTTCCTGCGTTTGAGACTAATTTGATTGAGTTGTGCCGGCGGGTTGTTTAGTAACTTAGAAGGGGTAAGCTTATGGCAGATCCGATCAGTCTCTCGCTGGCTGTTGCAGCATCGTTCTCGGCGATGCAGGAGTTGGCTGGGAATCTGGTTCCTGAGTTTGTAGGGGATCTGGCTTCGCCTCGCGAACGGCTGAAGCAACTTCGGGAGCGGCTGGATCTATCCAAGCCCGATGAGAATCATGATTTGTTTCGTGCCTTGACCGATGCGTACTGGCTTGCTTTGCTGCAGGTGGTGGCGCATGAGGGGGAGGCGGCGGGAGCGCCCTTGAGTTGGCCTGATGCGCTTGGCGCTCATTCGAGTGTGACCAAGGCCTGGAGGCGGGTTCGGGCGCTATTTCCTTCGGGGCAGCCGGTCGCTACATTGCAGAATACGGCTAATGCCGAGATTGCTCTTGTGCTTTACCCCAAGATTTTGGAGCAGTTCCAGGATTCTTTGCAGGCGCCACCTCATGGGATGGATGCCGCTTATGCAGAGGTGGAGAGTCTCTTCGTGAGGGCACAGGAGTCGGCTCCTCAGTTTGCGCAGACTCTGCTAGCGGAGGCTGGTGAGGCGTTGCGTAGGTTGGCCTCGCCGCATTTGCCTACGCAGGGGATGGAGGATTACCTTCAGGCAAATTGGTTCTTGTTGTTTCGTGGGGCATTGGCGGAAACGGTAAAGCGCAATGAGCAGGCGGAGCGGATTCTGAATGTGACGCTCGTGTCGGAGATCCATCAAGGGGTTCAGACGCTCCTAAAGATCGCTACGGGGCAAGAGGCTAGACGTATTGTTCGAATTAATGTTCCTTCGATGGGCAAGCGGCCGTTTGTTGGGCGTGAGGGGTTGCTGGATCAGATTGCTTCGGGATTGGGGGATGTGGCGCGTGAGAGTGTCGCGGTGCTGCATGGTCAACCAGGGGTGGGAAAGAGTGAGTTGGCGCGGGAGTTTGCTCGCCGTAATGGGGATCGGTATGGCGGCGGTACTTTCTGGATCGATGCTTCCAGAGGCGGCCTTGGGCTTGAATTCGCAAGGATTGGGAAGACGATGCTGAATCTGGCCGCGCCTGATAGCTTGACGATTGAAGAGCAGGGCCAGTTTTGCTTCAGGCGGCTGGGGGCGGAACCGATGTTGCTGATCTACGACAATGTCTTGCATTTTGAGGAGGTCGCCGCGTGGTTGCCGCTGAGTGGGATGCGGCTGCACGTTTTGCTTACTACCTTTGTGGTTGGGGATGAGAGGGCATGGGAGTGGATTGAGGTGCCACTGCTGACGGAGCAGGAATCGGTTGATTTGGCGCGTGGGGTAACCGACAACAAGTTGAGCGAGAAGGAGTGCCGGGAGATTGCGCGGTTTGCGGGAGGGCTTAGTATTCAGGTAGCCTCGGACGCGGCTGCTGCGAAGGTGGAGTTGAGGCGTGGGAGAACACCGGTGGTGGGAGCCGGGATGGCAGCAGCGACTGGTGACAGCTTTGCGCGGCCTTATGCGCTGCTGGATGCCGATGCGCGGTTGTTGGCACATGCCGTGCGGTACTTGAGTCC
>CAZZGS010000976.1:0-2142 GCA_964653845.1 uncultured Bryobacter sp. | reverse complement strand
CTATACCTCGAACGTGGCTGGAGCCCCGACACAGTAGATATTCTCAAGCGTCTCGGCCACAATGTCGAAACCGGCACCGCCAGCGTCTCAAACGTACATGGCATCCTAGTGGAAGACCGCTGGCTCCAGGGCGCCCCCGACGGGCGCACCAATGGCAAGGCCGCCGGCTACTGAGCAACATTCATGGATCACGTTCTCTCCACGCATATCTGTATTCAACATCGCCTCACCTCCGTATGGCTCGACCGCATCTGGGCAGTCGGCATTCCCCAGGTAGAAATCTTCTGTGCCCGTCAGCACCTCGACTACCGCAACAAAGCCCAGGTCAACGAACTCGGCCACTGGTTTCGCGATTCCCAACTTAAACTCCATTCGCTCCACATGCCCATGTTTAGCGACGACCAATGGGGAAAGAGCAGCCCCCACGCAACCCTTACCCTCACCGAACTGAGCAAGCCAAAGCGTCAGGAAATGGTCGACGAAATTAAGCGCGCTCTCGAAGTAGCCGAGGTCATCCCCTGCAAATTCGCCATCCAGCATCTTGGCGTCAGTGGTGAAACCTTCGACCTCGCCAAGTGGGACGCCGCCTTCACCGCACTCGAAGAGCTAAACCTCTTCGCCCGCAGCCGTGATGTCGAAATCCTTCTCGAAAACATCCCCAATTCCTTCTCCAGCGGTGAGCGCCTAATGGGCTTCATCGAAATGACCCACCTCAAAAACGGCTTCTGTTTCGACACCGGCCACGCCCATATCATGTCGGGCATCGAAAACGAGTGGTCCATCATGAAGGACAGAGTTAAGTCCACCCACGTCCACGACAATGACGGCAAGAACGACAACCATCGCTTCCCCTTCATGTCTACCGATGGCACCGTGAATTGGCGTAAGATCATGAACCTCCTCCGCCAGCACGAAGGCCAATACCCGCTGCTGCTGGAGCTACGCGAAGTACCCGACATCCCCAAGGCCTTTGAGGCCGCCGCCGAAGTCTTCCGACGCCTCGAAGACCTCCAACCCTGGAACGAAGAAGATAGAGAACCCAGATGAGTGAATTTCCCCGTATATCCATCGCAACCATTGGCCAATACGATGGCCGGATTGTGCGCCTCTCCGGTTGGTTGTACAACCTCCGCCGCAGCGGCAAGATTGCCTTCCCCATCCTCCGCGATGGCACCGGCTTCTTGCAGTGTGTCGCCGTAAAAGCAGAACTGCCTGAAGACCTCTTCGAGGCTATTCGCGGTCTCACACAAGAATCTTCCCTAACCATCGTCGGCAAAGTCAGAGCCGAGAGCCGCGCCCCCGGCGGCTTCGAACTCGATGTCCAGCAATTGACGATCCATCAGCTCGTCAGCGAAGAAGATCCTTACCCGATCACTCCAAAAGATCACGGTATCGACTTCCTCATGGACCGCCGCCATCTCTGGCTCCGCTCCAAGCGCCAGTTCGCCATTGCCCGTATCCGTCACGAAGTCATCAGCGCCGTCCGAGACTTCTTCGACAACAATGGCTTCCTCCTGGTCGACACCCCGATCTTCACTCCCGCCGCCTGCGAAGGCACCTCAACCCTCTTTGAAGTCGACTACTTCGAAGACGAGAAGGTCTATCTCACTCAGAGCGGCCAGCTCTACAACGAAGCCAACGCCATGGCCTTCGGCAAAGTCTATTGCTTCGGCCCCACCTTCCGTGCCGAAAAATCAAAGACCCGCCGCCACCTCACCGAGTTCTGGATGGTCGAGCCCGAGATGGCATTCGCCACCCTCGAAGACGTAAAGGTCCTCGCCGAAGGCCTTGTATGTTCGATCGTCGAACGCATCCTCGACAAGCGCAAAGAAGAGCTGAAAATCCTCGAGCGCGATGTCACCAAACTCGAAAGCGTCAAGGGCCCCTTCCCGCGCATGAGCTACGACGATGCCGTCAAAGTCCTCCAGGCCAAAGGCAGCGAAATCCAGTGGGGCGCAGACTTCGGCAACACCGACGAAACCCTCCTCACTGAAGAACTCGATCGCCCCGTTCTCGTCGACAAGTACCCAACCGAAATCAAGGCCTTCTACTTCCAGCCCGACCCGGAACGGCCCGAACTTGCGCTCGGCATGGACGTGCTCGCGCCCGAAGGCTACGGCGAGATCATCGGCGGCGGCCAGC
>CAZZGS010000975.1:0-2143 GCA_964653845.1 uncultured Bryobacter sp. | reverse complement strand
CGATGGCGGCTTCGGCCTGATCGTCCCTGTCATCAAGCGTGCCGACGAAATGAACATCGTAGGCCTCCAGCGTTCCATCGTCGACCTCGCCAACCGCGCCCGCAGCAAGCAGTTGAAGCCTGACGATCTTGCCGGCGGCACCTTCGCCCTCACCAACTTCGGCAGCTTCGGCAGCATCTTCGCGACACCGATGATCAACCAGCCCAACGTCGCCATCCTCGGCATCGGCACCGTCGAAAAGGTCCCGGTAGTCATCGACGACGCCATCGCCATCCGCAGCCAGGCCCACCTCGCCCTCTCCTTCGATCACCGCCTGATCGACGGAGCCCTCGCCGACCAGTTCTGCCAGAAGATCAAAGCGATCCTCGAGAACTTCAGCGAACAAGTCCTCTAAGTTCCTGCTTTACAAGTTCCGGCATACTAGTACATAATCTGAACTAGTATGCCGGAATCAAAAGACCTTTCCCCCCTCGCCTTCCATCTCCTCCTTTCTCTCCTCCAGGGTGAACGTCACGGCTACGCTCTCAAACGTGAAATCCTCGCCCGCCCACAAAACAAGCTCAACCCCGGCCCAAGCCTCCTCTACGGCAACATCAACCGCCTCCTCGAACATGGCCTGATCGAAGAATCCGAAGAGCGCCCAGACCCCCACCTCGACGACCAGCGCCGCCGCTACTACCGCATCACCCCGGACGGCATCGCCGCAGCCCAGGCCGAAGCCAAACGCATGCAAGACCTCGTCAAGCTTGCAGGTGCCTATGTGGCTCTTTAGACAACTCCTGCGCCTCTACCCATCCGGCTTCCAAGCCGAATATTCCTCATCCATGGAGCAGCAATTTCACGACGAATGGTCCGCACAGCCAAGCCTCCTGCCACGCTTCTCCCTGCTGCTCCAGGCGCTAATCGAAATCCTGATCCTCTGGCCGCAACTCACCTGGGCCGAATTTACCCAGGACGCAAAATACTGCTGGCGCAGTTGGCGCAAACGAACTCTAATCACCCTCCTGGCCGTCCTGTCGCTAGGCATGGCCATCGGCGTCTCAAAAGGCGTCTACAGCGTCATCGATTCCCTGCTCTACCGCAGCCTCCCCTTTCGAGAACCCGATCGTCTGGTCCATTTCCGAAGCTACTTTGCTCCAGTCTTTGAAGGCCGCAACTCCTTCCTCAAATGGCAGGCCGAGCACAACTTCCTGGCCGAAGCTTCCGTTTTCAGCGCCACAGAACTCAACCTCAATACCAAGTCCAATGCACTCCGCGTCAAGACTGTAGAAACCACCGCAAACTTCTTCCGCCTCCTCGGAACGCCCCTGCACATGGGTCGAGACTTCCTCCCCGAAGAAGAGATTAAAGGTAAAAGTAATGTCGCCATCCTTTCTCATGCTCTGTACCAACAAGCCTTCGGCGGCGATGCTCGCGTCCTCGGCCAGGAGATCACACTAAACCGGCAACCCTTCACCGTAGTCGGAATCGCCGCGCCATCCTTCGACTACCCTGACAATGCAGCGATCTGGCTACCAACGGTTTTCGATCAAGATCGAATCCCAAAATCCGGAGTAAATTCAACCTATACGATGGGCCGAATCAAAGACGGCCTCAGCTTCACCGCTGCAACCTCTGCCTTCGAAGCCATCGCCTCCAGCAAGAAACAATATGCATTCCCAGCCACGGGTGAACCCTACAAGCCCAAGATGCTCTCACTGCGCAACGAGATCACCGTGGAATACCGCGATGCCGTCTGGATTCTCTTTGCCGGTGTCGCCGCTGTCCTCCTCATCGCCTGCGCACACCTCTCCCACCTCCTCCTTAGCCGCTTCGCCGAGCGTGAATCCGAGTTTCGCATCCGAGGCTGGCTTGGTGCCGGCACCAGCCGCATCCAGCAACAGATCCTCACCGAATGCATCCTGCTCTCTCTCTCCGCAGGCCTAATCAGCCTCGCCTTCGCCTGGCTCAGCATTCAAATCGGATCCCGTTACTACCCACCCCAATTCGCCTTCCAAAAGTACGAAATCCTCGAGGGCCGAGTCCTCCTCTTCACCTTCGGCGTCTCCATGATCTGCGGCCTCTGCTTCTCCCTCGCCCCTCTGCTCCTCCGGCGCGAGGGCCGCACCCGCTGGACACCCCAATTACGCCTCACTCTACTGGC
>CAZZGS010000974.1:0-2146 GCA_964653845.1 uncultured Bryobacter sp. | reverse complement strand
TCTGGAATCAAGGCTTCTTTTTCCAGGATGATTGGCGCGTTAGCCGCACCCTGACGCTCAACCTCGGCCTCCGCACGGAAGTCGCCGGTGGCGTCAGCGAAGTGAACAACATCATCTCCAACCTCAACCTCGATCGTCAGCAGGCCCTCGGCGGCGCTGGCACCGGCGTTCTCGGTTCTATCGTTGCCGGCGGCAAGGCCTTCGACAATAACACCAACTGGGGCCCCCGCTTCGGCTTCGCCTGGAACCCCAAAGGCGGCAAGTGGAGCGTTCGTGGCGGCTACGGAATGACCTACGACTTCATCTTCCTCAACCCCATTACCAACCTCCGCTTCGCTCCCCCCTTCATGTACAACTTCTCGACTACCGACTTCAGCGGAGCGAACTCCGTAGCCAACATGCTCGGTGGCACCTCGCCATTCCAGCAAATCGGTCGTGAAACCGTGGGCAACTTCGGCACTAACGTGCGCAACTTTGGCACGCTCTCGCCTGTCGATTTCGCGATCAAGAACCCGCAAGTGCAGCAGTTCAGCCTCAACATTGAACGTCAGCTCGGCAACGGCTTTTTGGCTCGCGTCGGCTATGTAGGCACCAAGGGTAACTTCTTGCAGCGCGCCCGTCCGATCAACATCACCCGCCCGGGTCTTGTGGTTCCGGCAACTTCAATCGCCGATGAAACCGCTCGTCGCGCTGACTTTCTCGCCATCAACGCCGGCCTCAATGCGCCTCCCACCGGCCAGACCAACCGCATCGATCCCCGATTCACTGGCGTCACGCTCAACGAGTCCTCGGCCAATTCCAACTTCCATTCCTTCCAGGCGTATCTCGCCCGTAGCTTCCGCTCGGGGCTAGGCTTCACTGCCGCCTATACCTGGTCGAAGTCTATCGACGACATCTCCGACGTTCTGAACGTAGTGGCCAACGATAACCCCAGTCAGCAGAACCCCTTCGACAATCGCAACAATCGCGCTGTTTCTGGCTTTGACGTGCCTCACCGCCTCGTCTTCACCCACAGCTACGACTTGCCCAAGTTCGCCAGGTCGAACTTCTTCATGACCAACGTTCTGGGTGGATGGAACCTGAGCGGTATCGCCCAGACCCAGGCTGGTTCACCGGTGAATCTTGTATCTGGGGGACGCGTTGGGTACCCGATCGGCGATCCTATCCTCCTCGGTGGAAACGGACTCCTCCGTCCCAATCTCACCGGGAAACTCAACCTGTCCTTTCTCCCCAATCCCGGTACAGTCACCGCGGCTAATTTCAAGACCACAGGCTCGGGCCTCGAACAGCCTCTGATCGGCAACTTCGGTTCGCTCGGCCGTAACGTGATTCGCCAGAACGGAATGACCCAGTACGACATGACGATCCAGAAAAATTTCCGGATTCGCGAGCGTTACACAATGCAGGTGCAAAGCCAATTTGCCAACCTCTTCAATAACACTACGTTCTCTCGTGTTGGTGCTAGTCTGGCCGCTCCTGCGACCTTCGGCTACTACCAGGACACCGATTCGAATTCGCGCGTCATCACCATGGTTCTTCGCTTCATCTTCTAGAAGCAGGTTCCAGTCGAAACTTAAAAGGTCAGGCTCTCAGCCTGGCCTTTTTGTTTTAAACGGTGATATCGTCGAAAACGAATGACCCGACGAACTCTCCTCGCCACCTCCGCTCTACCACTGGCAGCCGCTCAATCCAGCATCAAACTCATCATCATCGGTGACGACATCGGCGCAGTCCACGCCATCGGCGTTGGCACGATCGAGGCCTACCAGAAAGGCATCATGCGTTCAGCCAACCTGATCGTCTGCGGCCCTTGGCTTATCGAATCAATCAAACTCCTCGAAGCCAATCCGGGTCTTGACGTCGGCATCCACCTCGCCCTCACGAGCGAATGGGACAGCGTCAAGTGGCGTCCCATCACTTCTATGCCCAGCCTCGTTGATACCAACGGTTTCTTCCCACCGCGCACTCGCGACGTTGCCGCTCCCAATGTCAAACTCAGCGAAGTCGAAGCTGAAATTCGCGCTCAGATCGAAATGGCCAAACGCCTCCTCCCCCGCGCTTCCTGGATCTCCGCCCACATGGGCGCAGCCACGGCAACACCCGCGCTCAAAGAACTGACCCTCAAGCTTGCCGCTGAGTACAAGAC
>CAZZGS010000973.1:0-2147 GCA_964653845.1 uncultured Bryobacter sp. | reverse complement strand
TACCTTCGGTGCGCGCATCGACCTCTTCATCGAGCCTTCTGCGATATCGGCCGGCGGCGTCGCCCTGACTTCGCGCTACTTGACCTTCTTTACGGTTGAGCCCAATCCCGCCACAACCACCCCATCGAGTTTTATTTTCTCCCCCAGCACGTCGTCCGGTGTAGCGCCCACCAACGCTATCTTTGAGGTGCGCTACTCTCTCCCCATCGACCCAGCTACCGTCAACGCCTCCCGCTTCCAGATTGTAGACAATATTACTAATATTCCTGTTCCCGGCGTGATCGCATTTGCCGATTCCAACCGGCAAGTCATTTTCACTCCCTCCGCGTCCATGGTGCCCTCTCGATTTCACCTGTTAACCGCCACCAATACTATTCTTGGCACCAACGGCCTCCCAGCGAATCCAGTAAACCAGGGCTTCAACACCGGACTCACCGATGTAACTTCAACGCCTTCCATCACCTCGACTCTGCCTGCCGATGGCGCCACGGGCGTCGCCACCAATGCCCGCATTCGCATCGGCCTCGACCGGACATTCAATCGCGCTTCAGTTCAGCTGCCGGGCGTGATCCAGATCACCGGTGGCGGCTACTCGTTCACTCCGGCCACATTCTTGTTTAGTCCCGACACCGAACTTGTCATTGCCCCGCTCGTCCCTTTCCCGGCTTCTACCTTGATGACGTTTTCGATCACTGGTCTTCGTGACCTCTCCGGTACTGTCTTGCCGAATTTTACGGCTACCTTCACCACCGGACAGAATCCAGATATCACCTCCGTCTCGTTCTTAAGCTCGAACTTCGGAAGCGGCGCCACAGGCGTGCCTGTCAACACGATCATCGAATCCCGCTTCAATGAGCCGCTTGATCTCGGCAGTCTCCTCGCCGGCAACCGCGTCCAGTTGTTCCTTCAGGGCGTCGGTGCTGTGCCCGGAAGTGTAACTCTCTCCTCCGACCGCTCGAGCATCATCTTCACTCCAGCCGCCAACCTCCTGCCGTCCACGCTTTACAACTTCAGTGTGAGCGGCGGCTTCCTCGATGCTAACGGTGTCATCGCAAACTCCGGTACAAATTTCAACTTCACTACCGGCGCGGCGGTGGACAGTACCGCCCCAACCATCGAGGTGTCGACCCCCAGCAACGCGTCAACAAGCATCCCGATCAACACGCGCCTCCGTCTCCGCTTCTCAGAGCCTGTCAATCCAAGCAGCATTGGCTTGATTCAGGTCACCGTCGCGGGAACTCCAATTGCGATTGCCAACACCTCACTCCTCAATGGCCAACGCGACTTCACGCTAGTTCCCGCCTTCCCGCTTGCGCCAGGCACCCTTCACACCTTCGCTGTTTCCGGCGTCCGCGATATCGCCGGCAACACCATCGCGCCAGTGAATCTGACCTTCACTACGGGTCCATCCGCAAGTCTCGCCGGCAGCATACTCCAAACCGTCTTCCCAGCCAATGGCTCGAGCGGCCTCCCGGTCAGTGTGAATCCATCCTTGACTTTCACCGCTGCCGGTCCACCACTCGACGGGATTTCCGCCACCGTGGGTGTCCGCTTGCGGCTCTTCCCCTCCTCCGTCATCGTCCCCTCTACGTTCAGCGTCTCCGCCGACGCTCGCACCATTACTTTGATCCCGGTCTCTCCGCTTACCCCCAACACTCAATACTTTGTGGGTTACGACAGCAACCTGGTTTCTGTGTCCGGTGCTTTCTTGACGCCAGGCACATCCGGCACTACCTTCACTACTGCCCCCTAGCGGGCAGTGACCTGAGCCGGCAAAATCGTCGTCTCCGCGAATTCGCGCTCTACGCGGTTTTACCGCCGCTTTCCATTTTCGTGGCAAGCAGAGCGCACCCGGCGGCAATCATTGCCTTGCCATCGGCTGACGAAACTGTCAGCGTAGGCGACGACAAACATCCCGCGCCACCAACGCCAAGAAGACAGCCTATCCGTCCCTCGTCGCCAAAGGTAAACACCACCCGAAATCTTCCATCTAACTACAAATAAACACCTTCACCCATATCCGCAATCACTAGTGTCCGGCTACAAGTCGAACAGAATCAATTGCTTGGAGATGTCTACTAAATCGGATTGTGGCTCGATGGCTTGAATCGCCTGCAAAAGCGGGGTTTTCTCGAAACTTGTAACAC
>CAZZGS010000972.1:0-2151 GCA_964653845.1 uncultured Bryobacter sp. | reverse complement strand
CAAGATTGGGGATCAAGTGCTGGGCCGGGTCTGGAGTTACCGCGATGTCACTGATCAAACTAAATCCGAACAGGCCCTGCGCGAGAGTGAGGCCCGCTTTCGTGTTGTAGCCGAAACGGCTTCTGAAGGTATTCTTACAGTCAATGAGCGCGACCAGGTGCTCTATGCCAACGCCGCGGCCTTACGAATTTTCGCCTATCCCAAAGGTAGTCTCGTTGGCATGTCGCTTCTGGATCTGATTCCAGTAGGAATTGGCCACTCCTTATGTTCCTTGAATTCGTTTGAAGTCTTCGGGGTGGATAAGCTTGGCCTGTATCTGCCACTTGAAGTCTCCATTGGCGAGTCAACGATCGCCGGCGAAAATCAGCTAACTGTCATCTTTCGCGATATCACCGAACGCAAGCGAGTAGAAAGCCAGCTTCAGGAAGCGAAAGAACTGGCTGAGAGGTCCAATCGATTCAAGAGTGAATTTCTCGCCAACATGAGCCATGAACTGCGAACGCCATTGAACGCAATCCTTGGCTATTCCGAAATTATCGCCGAAGACGCGACCGACAATGGTCATCCCGAATATCTCAGCGATCTCAACCGGATCCTCACCGCTGGACGTCATCTTCTTTCGCTCATCAACGATATTTTGGACTTGTCGAAGATCGAAGCCGGCAAGATGACCATTCAACCGGAATGGATCAATATTGAGACCCTGGTAGACGAATGTATCGCTACGGTGCAGCCGCTGGCTGCCAAGAACAAAAACAAAATCGTCGTTCATCCCTGGAACCCGCTAGGTGCTTACTGGACCGATCCCACTCGCTTCCGTCAGAGTTTATTCAACCTTCTGAGCAATGCCTGCAAGTTTACTCAAAACGGCCAAGTCGATCTGTCGATGCAACCAGAAATCATTGATGGTAAAGAATGGTCTCACTGGTGTGTCCGGGATAACGGAAAAGGTATTAGTGAAGAAGATCAGCAAAACCTCTTCACGGCTTTCACACAGGTGAACTCATCGAGTTCGAAGAATGAAGGCGGCACAGGCTTGGGCCTGGCAATCACCAGAAGGCTATGTGATGCGATGGGCGGCAGGATTGATCTCAAAAGCGCTCCTGGAGAAGGTTCTGCATTCACGATCACTCTGCCACGAGTGAGATTGAGTGAATTCGACGACTCGATGCTCTAGGGCCTGGCACCCCGGATCCAGTTTAGGATCGTCTCGTATTCTTCAGACGCCGACGCCTCGCTAGTGCTCTTGCCCCAACGAGTTCCTCCTCCATGTGTACTTGTGTGTAGAGCAGGGTCTCCGGCATTGTCGTTCGGACGCGTTGGCTTTAGCAACAAGAGGCTTCGTTGTGGTTCAGACAAGTTTACTTCCCGCAAGACGGACTTGAAATTGAACTGCGATTGAGCTTCGGTGAATCCACCCTTTCCAGCCATGCGCAATGGGAATTGGCCTTGTGTGGCGTGACACAAAACACAGGCCCGGCCATCTCCGGTCACCTTCGTCAAGATCGGCTGTACCTTCTGTTTGAAGTATTCATAGTCGGGCTCAGGCAGTTCTGGTTTGCTGCCTGAGCCACGAAATCTGCCAAGTTCCGTGTGGTACCAAACCAGTTCTGAGGCCGCGCGCTTTACTTGCGGGTCTTGATCCTCGATCCCGAGTGAAATCAAATGCCGGCGCTGATATGCAGCCTGTACAGGCGACCGCTCTCTACTCTTGTTTTGCTCGATGGAACTTGCGACAGGGCTAGACCCGAGAGCAGACTGAACACGATCCAGTGATTCTTCACGATGGTTAGTCTCTCGATTAGGATTTTTCTTGATTGTACGATGTCCGCACCACCGGCCATCCATCGACTCCCGGCCCCAAACAATCGATTGGGGCCGGGTTTGACGTCAATTCTTAAACAGGCTGAGTCGCGTAATGCGACATCATCCCTTGCATCTGGTCTTTGAAGGCAAGCTTGATCCGCTTCAAGCGCGCTTCCTCAGCTAGTTCGGCTTCACTTAAATGGGACTTCGTCTCAAGCTCATGCAGAAGCCGCGAGTAGTCGGAATGCTGGGTCGCCACTCGGCGAAATTCCGGATCTATATTCATGAGCTGGGTCTTTATCTCTTCGTCATTCAATAGCGTCATTGGATGGTTCCTCCTTGATT
>CAZZGS010000971.1:0-2154 GCA_964653845.1 uncultured Bryobacter sp. | reverse complement strand
CCCCAGTTGACGCCGATGCGGACGGAACGATCGAACTCGATTGCGCATTCGATCATGGTGCGGAAGTTGTCGTCGGTCTTGCGGCCGATGTTCACGTTGCCGGGGTTAATGCGGTACTTCGAAAGGGCGAGGGCGCATTCAGGATATTTGCGTAGGAGCAAGTGACCGTTGTAGTGGAAATCACCGACCAACGGAACGGTAACACCGTGCAGGATGAGAGTGTCTTTAATTTTGGGAACGGCTGCGGCGGCTGCGTCGGTGTTGACCGTAATGCGGACGACTTCGGAGCCTGCTTTGGCCAGTTCCATGACCTGCTTTGCGGTGGATGTGACATCCTCCGTATCAGTATTAGTCATGGATTGAACCATAATCGGATTGGAGCCTCCTACTTTGACTCCACCGATATCGACAACAGTGCTCTTGCGACGGACAACTGACATTTAACTCTCCTGAAACTATAATTTTATCAGTCTGAGTCTGGAAATGGAGTTAAGATAATTTAAGTAAACAATTGCCGCGTCCCCGACCGCGCGGCGAAACCATTGCGCATTCAAACCTCCCCGTTTGAGATCTTTCCTAGACGTAATGCTAACCAGCAGGAAGCAGATCGATATGACAGTGTCAGGCAAAACAGTACTCCTCGCCGGAATCGAACCGATGCTCGCGCAGGAATTACATCAATACTTGTCATCCCGCGGGATCGACGTACACGAGTGTTCGAGTCTCGAATCCCAAAACCCCGAATCGCAAAAATTTGACCTGGTGTTCTGTGAAACACACCATCCTGGATTGCTGAAGCTATTGCACGCGGTCAGTAGTCCGGTGGTTGTGGTGAGCCGGGTACCGGAAGTGAATGACTGGCTGGATGCGATGGACGCCGGTGCGGCGGACTATTGCGCGGCCCCCTTTGAGCGCGAGCAACTGGACTGGATTCTCGAATCGAATCTGGGTGCGCGACAACCCGCTTCCGCAGCAGTTGCCTAGCGGATACAATACATAGTTTCCGTAGATGTACGGGAAAGGAAACTATGGACAACCAAAAGCCAATCACACGAAGAAGCGCCTCGCTTGCGCTGAGCACGGCGTTTACAACCTCTATTTTCACTGGACAGGTAAAAGGCGCCAATGATCGCGTTGCTGTCGGATTCATTGGCCTTGGGGCCATGGGGTCTGGCAACTTGCGCTATTCGATGCAGGTGCCCGGTTTGCAGCCGGCGGCGCTGTGTGATGTGTATCAACCCCACCTTGAGCGGGCCGAAGCGTCTGCGCGCAAGGGTGGCTTTGAGATCAAGGGTACGGATGACTTTCGCAAGATCATTGCGGACAAGTCGATCGATGCTGTTTGCATTTCGACTCCAGACCACTGGCACCCTTATATGACCGTCGAAGCATGCAAGGCCGGCAAAGACGTTTATGTTGAGAAGCCCGCAAGCGTTTATGTCGACGAAGGCGTGAAGATGGTTGAGGCGGCGCGCAAGTACAAGCGGATTGTGCAGGCGGGCACGATGCAGCGTTCTGGGGCGTATTTCAAGAAAGCGGCGGAACTGGTTAAGAGCGGTATTGCGGGTGATGTCACTTTTGTTCACACCTGGCAAGCTGGTGCGACGTCGCAAGAAGGCTATGGCAACCCGGCTGATGCCGCTGTGCCACCGGGGCTGAATTGGGATATGTGGCTGGGCCCGGCACCAAAGGTTCCGTTTAATGAGAACCGTTGGGGGGTGACCAAGGCGAGCTTCCCGACTTTTCGCTATTTTTGGGATTATGCCGGTGGGGCGATGACGGATTGGGGGGTGCACTTGCTTGACCCTGTTCATCAATGCTTTGACGAGGTGATGCCTACCGCTATTTCTACGATGGGCGGCAAGCTCTATGTGAAGGACAATCGCGATACGCCTGACACGATGCTGGCCACTTTTGAGTATCCGAAATTTATCGCGAGCTATGAGAGCCGAACGGCCAATCCGATGCCGATGTTTGGCCATGGCGCGGCAACGGCGATCCATGGTACGGATGCGTCGATTGTTGTCAATCGCGGAGGTTGCTGGCTGGTGCCGAATGCAAAATCGAAGGTAGAAGCGCAGACCTTTGAGAAGGACCCCGAGATGGGCAAAATGAATGTGCCGCACTGGGAGAACTGGCTGGCTTGTATTAAGT
>CAZZGS010000970.1:0-2159 GCA_964653845.1 uncultured Bryobacter sp. | reverse complement strand
TTTCTTGCCAAGGCCGGAATCGGAGATCCTGCTTACCTCAAACAGGCCAAGAACGACGATAAATTCATCAACGGCATCGACGCCAAATGGTCAGGCGCCCTACCTGCCTTGATCCTCTACGACAAGACCGGGAAGAAGGTCAAAGTCTGGATCGGCGAAACCGACCTCAAGCAACTCGAAGGCGAAATCAAGAAGCTACTCTAACTCTTCTTTTTCTAGTCAATCGAAGCAGAAACTGTGTCTCATCATGGAGGCTATCTAATGCCATGTGCGCTTCGGCAATCAGTCGAATCGCCGCCACAAGCATCATGATTGCGCCCATCACGCCCAGCGCCACCGGTACCACCGCCCATCTGGCGGAAAAAATCGAAACGAACCCAATCGAGACACTTGTAAGAACAAAAAGTCCACTGGCAATATAGAGGGACACCATGGTCCGCATCAGCAGCTTTGCTCGTCTCGATTGCCACTCCATGTGCTTCTCTACCATGGCCTTCCGCTCTTCCAACATTTCCTGATCCGTCTCAGTTGCCATCACCTCTTCCATCGTGTCAGCCAGCTTCCGCACCCGGTCCACAACGCGGCCCAAACGCACCGACGTCGATATGATAAAACTCCCGCAAGCGCTCAAAAGCAAAGCCGGAGTCAGCATAGCCGTCAGCACATTGAGTGCACTTGAAAGGTTTTGGAAATTGAATGGCAAATAAAGAAGAGGATTCATAGGCCCGCACTATTGATGGTATCCGAGTGTCCGCTATCGACCAGTCAATGGCAACTGATCAGCAACAAGTATTTGCAAAAAAACACTTCTAATTTGGCACCACGATTGCCTTTATGAAATTGCTATCTTCTCAGGATTGCCTCAAGATATTCGATGCGCTCTTCGCGGCTTCTTGAAGTCACCGATGTTCTCGGGCATCGGTGCCAACGCCGCCATCTTCAGCCTCCTCGACCAAATGCTCCTCAGGCCATTGCCAGTCGCCTATCCTGAGCGACTCCTCCTCCTCCATCTGCCCGGCGGTGGCATTGGATAAACATTCAGCGACTATGCCTTCTCCCACACCATGTTTCGGAGCTTACGAGCCAAAAACCGAAGCTTCGAGGAGCTATTCGCACAGTTCAGCGATTCGGACAATCTGAGCTTCTGCAACCGCAGTGAAACCGTCCCAGTAGGCATCGTCACTGGCAACTTCTTCAAAGCCATCGGAGTCTCCGCCGCATTCGGTAGAACCATCGACATCACCGACGACACAAAGAAAAATGCTCATCCTGTTGTTGTGCTCAACTATGGCTATTTCGCAAGGAGATTTGGCTCCGACCCGAGTATTGTCGGCCAAAATGTTCGCATCAATTCACAGCTCTACCAAGTGATTGGTGTGACACCCAAAGGCTTCTCGGGCCTGGAAATGAACAGCGTAGCAAGTATCTATAGTCGCCAAGGCCAATCTGGATTCACTGGTTGCGCCAATGATCGACGATGAACTAAAGGCATTCCCAAGCGTTTAAGCCAAGGGCCAGGCCAGCTTTCGAGCCAAACGTTTCACTCTGATCCCGGCAGGCACCCCTTTGATCGGTGAGCGCAAAACGATAGAAAATGCTCTTTATCTCCTCTTGGGCGTTGTCGGTTTGGTCCTGCTGATTGCCTGCGCCAACGTAGCGAATCTCTTGCTGGCGCGTGCAAGCGCCCGGGTTAAAGAAGTAGCGGTAAGAATGGCTTTGGGGGCCGGTCGTGCCCGTCTTGCAAGGCAGATGCTCGTAGAATGCCTCATCCTGGGCCTCAGCGGCGGAGCTTTGGGTTTTATCCTCTCCATCTGGATCCTCGATGCCGTACTCGCCCTCTACCACTCCGGCGCAACCGATGAAGTCTTCCTCAACTCACAACCCGATTGGCGCATCGCAATGTTCTGTTTTGTCACCAGCCTCCTGACCGGCATGCTTTTCGGCATCGCCCCCGCACTCCGCGGAGCGGGCTTCGCAATAGTCGAAACGCTTAAAGAAAATACCGGCGCCATAGTCACGCACGGCACCCAGGGCTGGCTGCGGCGTGCTCTGGTAGTGGCTCAGGTAACGATCAGCTTGGTCCTGCTCGTCGCAGCGGGCTTGTTTGTGAAAAGTCTTCTGAACCTTCGTCATTCCGACCCCGGCTTCAAGGCAGACTA
>CAZZGS010000969.1:0-2159 GCA_964653845.1 uncultured Bryobacter sp. | reverse complement strand
TGCAACAAAGATCTGTTCCCCTCACAGGTTTAGCTTTTGGGCTGTTCACCATGTGCGTTATGGGCCAATCCCCCATCAACGACACCTTAGTAGTCACGTTCCCAAACTCTGTCCGCGTTGGAAGCCAAACCCTTAGCGCTGGAGAATATACAATTCGCCAATTGAGCAGCGCCAGCAATTCCAGGCTGCTTGAATTCAGCACAAACAAAGGAACTTCGATAAAAGCCTCGGCTACATCGATTCCAGCCTTAGACAACAACAACCGCAATGACAGTTCGGTTTTACTTATAGAGCGCGGCGGAATTGGCCACCTACATAGAATCTGGGTCAAAGGGAAGAGCTACGGATACGAGTTTCCCGTACAAAAGGAAAGTTCGAGCACGACGGTAGCCTCAAACAATGGCATTCGCTTGACGGCAACGTATAGCGCTCCTCCCTCAGTAACCGCGACTCCAGGAAAAGAATCTCAGCCTGAAGCTCAGGTTGAAGCCCCGTCTGTTGCCCAGTCTCCTGCCCCGACACGTGTTGACAATCCGTCGCCGTCGCCTGCCCCGGTTAGTGCAGTAGTAGTGCAGGCCGAACCGTCGCCACTCCAAGCCCAAGACTCCACGCCAACCGCAACGAATGTCGAAACTGCAGCTCAGGGCACCCCGGAAATGCCAAAAACAGCCCTGAATTGGTTGACTATTCTCTTGAGTGGTTTGGGAATGATATCGCTTGGATGGGTTTCTCTCACATTCATTCGAAGGTTCTAGTCAGAACGCTATGCTGTGGAAGTTAAAAGCGATCGGATGGGTAGCTTGTGCTGGTGGGTGGTTGCTTGTTGTAGCAGGAGTTGGGCTTGGCTTAGGCCCAATTGTACTGCAGACTTATTTAGAGATGGAGGATGCGAAAGTAGGGCCTGCTGACAGCTCAGTGGAAAGAAAAAGTCATTTCCCAGCTCCGGCAGTGGCTAAACTTTCGAGCCTTCGTTTTCGTTGGCAAATGTTTGTTTTAACAAATGGTGAAAGCAACCTTCTAAAAGGTCCCGTAGCTTTGACCCCTCCTCCCTCGAGAGCATTTATAGGAAATTCAATCATCGCCGCACATCGTGATCTGCAATTTCGATTTTTGAAAGACATTCGAGTTGGAGATGAATTCGGGCTTCAATCTGAGGACGGAGATTACATTTATAGGGTCACGAAAACCTACATAGTCGAGATTTCCGATCGCACTTTACTGATGCCGAGCAAAGATCGCGTTCTTACTTTAGTCACTTGCTATCCCTTCTATTACGTGGGATCCGCTCCGCAACGCTTCATTGTGAGAGCTAACCTGGTAGAAGACGGCAAGAGGCAGTTAATCACTTATCAGCAATAAAGAGGTTAGGTCAGGAGGAGTATTGATGTTTACAAGATTACTAAGTAGATGGCTCGGATTTTCAATCCTATTGGGCGGAATGATGTTCGGTCAATCGAGCGGAAAGCTTAGCGGTAAAGTTACCAACATGCAGGGACAGGGTGTTCCCAATGCCGAGTTAAGGCTTAAAAACGGAGCAGACGTGATTAAGAGCGCTACGACATCGAGCGATGGAGCGTTTACTTTTGAATCACTCGCCGATGATACATACACAGTGGAAATAGAAGCGGCTGGTAAAACACAGAAGTCTTCAAAATCTTTGACTGTGAATCCGAATTCGATGAGCGCACTTGAAATTTTATTCGACGATAGTCAATTATCTACATCAGGTAAACCGATGGAATTAGAAATCAAGGCCACAAGTTCGACTATACAAGCGGACTCGGCTGAAATTTCGCGCACGTATACTACCCGAACCGTGCGTTCTTTACCTCTGATCGACCGCCAAAACCAGGATCTGATCAGTTTGATGCCGGGTGTGACGCCTCCAGTCATACAAAGCGACCGCATCGCTGATCCCCAACGAAGCCGAATCTATAATGTAAATGGACTTCCCAGTTATGCAAACGCATATTATCAGGACGGCGCTTACCAGAATGAGCAATTTAGTGGATCGCAATCCAGAGTAGCTCCGAACGTCTCCGTCCAACAGTTGGACGTTCGCACCTCGAATTTCAATGCGGAATATGGACTTGCCGGGGGTGCTTACGTTAATAGCGTGACCAGACCCGGAACCAATCCATTACATGGCAGCTTGTTTG
>CAZZGS010000968.1:0-2161 GCA_964653845.1 uncultured Bryobacter sp. | reverse complement strand
GAGAAGTAGTATTCGAGATTGATGCCGCCACAGACAGGAATGACAGCGCCAAGCACACGCGCCAGACTCTCGTTCTTCGGGTCAACTGTCGCGTCATATGAGACAAGAAAAGCCCGGCGATCAAAGAACAACCCTCGAGTAATCTCGCGGCGTCCCACGATGCAAACTGCATTGGTGCAATGGCCATATTCTGGGCGGGGCTCGGCCAGATGCTCGGCCCGCTCTTCCACATGATGCAACGCACCAAGAGGCGACAGACTGTCATCAGCGGCTTCAAAGCGGCGCGAACGTTCATGAGCGCTCCACTCACGCGCGCGATCAAGAGACGCCCGTACCCGCACCATGTCTCCCTGGTGAGAAGGAGGCATCAGGTCGAGGTCGTAAAGATCGATGTCATCGTTGCAGGTGTCGTGGTAGCCACCGATAAACCAGGTGTCTTCGGGAATATGAATCCCGCGAGCCCGAAGCCCAACTCGAACCTCCGGGTGATTTGCCATTAAGGCAAAGATCCGTCCATTCGGGCCTCCGCGACGGCCACCGCAGGCTCCACAGTCGTGGGCTGATTCGTGCGGGTTATTTAAACTAGTTGAGCCATGTCCAAGCACTACCACCAGCCGCGCCATCGCCTTATGCAAACCGGCCGGGCCAAGAACGCTCGCCACACGGTCAACCTTTTCCGTAATCGTAAAACCAATCATGAGCCCTTCGGTTGCATCTTGGCTCTCAGCTGTCGAACGCATAAATGTCAACTCGGTGCGTGCCTCAGGAAGGAATCGGTCATTCAGCCAGGAAGTGAACTGCGCATAGCGGCGCGGTGCCAAAATCCGGGTCAGCAAAGGAAACACAGTAAATACGCCAAGGACAGCAGTACTCAGCCAGCCACGGAAAAATGTGCGCGTGGAGATAAACCCATTCCAGGCAAACTTCGACCACAGCCGCCGTCGGCTCTTCCGGCTCTCCGCCAGATGAAGATCATCTGGATGGGACTGCTCATTCACGGCGTGTTGCGGCGTTACAACAACGGGACAAAGAGCCGCACCATGAGCGTCATCCAGGCCCGCGTAATGCATGGCAACACCAAAGAAGCCTGCAGCGCCAAAGGTCTCAATCTCCGGATCCAATTCCTCCAGATGGCGGCGGATCGATTCCTCACGCTCATCAATGCAGAAAAACACCTGCCCCGCCAGACGCGGCGAATCCTGATTGAGTTTGAGATCACGCCGGTGCTGGTCTAGCGGAAGCAGGATCTGTCGTTCGTGCCGCCGTTCATAGGCAAGGTGCCAGATGCGCCGCCGCTCGAGCGAATGAAATGCCAGAACTTCCGACTGAAACTGATGGAACGATTGCGTATCCAGGCCCTGCAGCAACTCAAACGAAAAACCGCATACACGAGCCGCTTCAAAGATCTGCGCCGCCTGCACCAGACCGGCCGTCTCGCCCGAACTCTCCTCCAGTACCTCCGCCCCCGCACCAAAGTGACGCAGCGCAACCAGCGTCAGCGTAAGCCGCACACCGATGAATTCGAGCAGCGAGCAAGGCACCATCTCATGCGGTGCCAGCCCGGGTTCCTCTTCCAGCCGCCGCATCATCCCAGCCCAGCCAGGCAGTGCCAGCAACTCGGCGCGAAGGAATCCCTCAACTGAATCTTCGTCCACTCCAAGCGCCTTAAGACAAGAAAAAACAAGTTCAGCAGGATCAGCCGGCAGAGTGTTGAAAGTCGAACGAGTCTTGCCAAGTGCCTCGGGCATTACTCCACCCGATTGATTGAACAACAGCCTGACAGCCCGAAGGAAGCCTTCCTCGCGGTTAGGCATTGTCCAGTAAGCCAGCCCCTGATCGAGGAATGAACCCATCAGACGAATGAGCACCGGATGGATGATCTCGTCGATATCGATTCCATGTGCGGCTAAAATACCATCTCGCGGCCGAAGAAGCTTCCGGGGGCTAGTCGATGCCGGCTGCGTAGCACGCCGCAGGCATAGCGTCAGAATCTGAACCGGTTCAAGCTCACCTTCACCAAGCATCCAGTGGATATTGCCTTCATCGATATGCCGAATCCCGGGTTTGAGCATCGCCTTGCGCAGCTTGCGCCGGGTAAAGTTTCCGATTCCAACTGTGGCATCTTCCTCACGCCCCAGAACGTCGTCAAGATCCGCTTCCC
>CAZZGS010000967.1:1679-2161 GCA_964653845.1 uncultured Bryobacter sp. | reverse complement strand
GGAGGCCGTATTCGATGGTGGGTTTCTCGTTGCCGCTGGCTTGGCGCAGGCGGGCGATCTCTAAGCCACGGATGCGGTAGCCGATGCTGCCGTCAGCTTCTTCAACCCAGTCGATTTGCGGGTATTTAAGGAGGACCTCGATCCACCAGGCGGGACCGCCGAGGCGTGAGTAGCGCGGGGCTAGCGTCGACTCGAGATTGCCGCGATCGGCGGGGTCGAGCTGGTATTCGCCGCCGTCTTCGGAGTAAAGCCAGATGTCGACGCTTAGTTTTTTTGGGTCGAGGTGTCGGGCAAGCAGGGTGACCGCGCGGGCGTGGCTCTCTGGCAGATAGAGCAGGAGGCGGCTGGCGGCGATGTCGCCGTGGTTGCGACGGATGTGATCGAGCCAGACAAGAGCGAATGTGAGGGCGTGGAAGCTGGTGTCGCGATCTGGGGCGGCCAAGGCGGCGGCAAGCGGAAAGCGAAGAAGTAATTGTCCGGCG
>CAZZGS010000967.1:0-1669 GCA_964653845.1 uncultured Bryobacter sp. | reverse complement strand
CGGATGAGGAGAGCCGTTGGAAAGATGGGCGAGAGAGAGTTTTCGAGTTTGGCTTCACTGCGGAAGGATTCCCAACGCCAGTTGCCGTAGTGGCGGTTAAGGAAGAGGCGGAATTGCTCGGTAAAGGCGGAGCGTTTAGTCTTCTCGATAACGGGGCCGGTGCGGGCGTCGGCTACATCGACCAGGGTGACGGGCCGGTTGGATTTCCCGAATCGGAACGCTTCGAGTTCCATTTTCTTGCGCGATGGGGTGTTGCAACTGAGGATGCGGCGAGACCAGACGCGGCCATCGTCCCAGGCTTCAAGCCATGCGCCGCGCGGGGTGACGTCGATTTTGAAGCGGTCTTTGGCGAGTACAAGCGGCTTTTCGCCTCGCTCAAGCAGAGCGGGGGATTGGCAGGTGGCGATAAAGTCTTGGATCGCAACGGCGATCTTGTCGGGGACCATTACTAAGCCTGTTTGCAGTTTGCGTGCCAAACTCAAAGGAGTGCTCAAAGAACGTCTGGCGGAAGTAGAAAATCGATTGGCGCTGGCCTGTCAAAAGGCTGGCCGCAAGCGGGATGAGGTGTTGCTGCTGGCAGTGACGAAGGTGTTTTTGGCCGATGTGATTCTGGAAGGGTATGAGCTGGGACTCCGTGATTTCGGGGAGAATTACGTGCAGGAGTTTGAGGGGAAGTTTCCGTTGGTGTCGCATTTGGAGGGCGCCAATTTCCATTTGATCGGGCATCTGCAATCGAATAAGGCGCGTAAGGCGGCGGAGTTGTTTAGCCATATCCATACGGTGGATTCGGCGAAGCTGGCGCGGCGGATCAATGAGGCGGCGACCGGGGTGAAAGAAGTTTTGATTGAGGTGAAGCTGTCGCACGAGGATGCCAAGCATGGCTGTGCGACTGAGGACTTGCCGGAGTTAATTGACGGGATTGCGGCTTGCCAGAATGTGAAGCTGACAGGGTTGATGACGGTGCCGCCGTGGGATGAAAATGCCGAGACGGCGCGGCCTTATTTTGTTGAGTTGCGCAGGTTGGCTGAGAAGTTTGGATTGCCGCAATTGTCGATGGGGATGTCGAACGATCTTGAGGTGGCGATTGAAGAGGGGTCGACTGTGGTGAGGGTGGGGACGGCGCTCTTTGGCAAGCGCCAGAAGCCGCAATGAAGCTGGGGTATTTTGCACCTATGCCTCCGGCTTCGACTGGGGTGGCTCAGTATGCGGCGACTTTGTTGAAACAACTGCAGGGGCGCTTTGAGATTGTTTCTAATGCGGATGCGAACTTGTATCAGGTGGGGAATAACAAGTTGCATTGGGAGATCTACCTGCGGGCGATTGCCAAGCCCGGCGTCGTGTTGTTGCATGACGCCTGCCTGCATCATTTGTTGCTGGGGCAATTGACGCGGGAACAGTACATCGAGGAGTTTGTGTACAACTACGGGGAGTGGTTTCGGCAGACGGCGGAGCGGTATTGGGAGGGGCGCGCGATGAGCGGGTCTGATACTCGTTACTTCGAGCGGCCGCTGCTCAAGCGGCTTTGTGAGGGGGCGCGGTTGGTTGTTGTTCATAACCGCGCGGCTCAGGCGGCCGTATTGAGTCATGCGCCGGAAGTTAAGGTGGCGGTGTTGCCGCATTTGTTTGAAGCCCCACGGGATCATTTTTATCGCGAGGTGGATGAGTATCG
>CAZZGS010000966.1:0-2161 GCA_964653845.1 uncultured Bryobacter sp. | reverse complement strand
GGTGGTGGTGCCACGGTCGCTGATCTTTAACTGGAAAGAGGAGGCAGCGCGGTTTACTCCGAAGATGCGGGTTTATGACTATACGGGGCTGAACCGTGGCTTGGTTGATTTTTCGGTTTACGATCTGGTTCTTACTACTTATGGGACGCTACGGCGGGATGCTCTGCGGCTCAAGGATGTCGAGTTTGATTATGTGGTGCTGGACGAGGCCCAGGCGGTGAAAAATTCGGGGACGGAATCAGCCAAAGCGGTGAGACTGTTGCAGAGTAAGCACCGGCTGGCGCTGAGTGGCACTCCTGTCGAGAATCACCTTGGGGAGTTGTGGAGTTTGTTTGAGTTCTTGAACCCGGGGATGCTGGGGGCGGCTAGTGTGTTTCAGATGACCAGCAGTGCTGGCAAGGGGATTGATGAGGAGTCCCGGAAGCTGCTGGCACAGGCGTTGCGGCCTTTTATTTTGCGGCGTACCAAGGATCAGGTGGTCAAGGAGTTGCCGGCAAAGACCGAGCAGACGATTTATTGTGAGCTTGAGCCGGAGCAGCGCAAACTGTATAACGAACTGCGGGAGCATTACCGGGGAGCGTTGCTGAAGCGGATCGAAACTGAGGGCATGGGGAAGGCGAAGATTATGGTGTTGGAGGCGCTGCTGAGGCTGCGGCAGGCGGCGTGTCATCCGGGGCTGATTGATGTGAAGCGTAGCGGGGAGCCGAGTGCCAAGCTGGATGCGCTACTGGAGCAATTGCGAGAGGTGCTGGAGACGGGGCACAAGGCGTTGGTGTTTTCGCAGTTCACAAGTATGCTCAAGATCTTGCGGGAACGCCTCGACAGGGCTGGTGTGGTGTATGAGTATCTGGACGGCAAGACGCGGGACCGGCAGGCTTGCGTAGAGCGGTTTCAGACAGATGCGGGCTGTAAGTTGTTTTTGATCAGTTTGAAGGCTGGTGGATTGGGGTTGAATCTGACTGAGGCGGAGTATGTGTTTCTGCTGGACCCGTGGTGGAACCCGGCGGTAGAGGCGCAGGCGGTAGACAGGGCTCACCGGATTGGGCAGAAGAAGGCAGTGTTTGCTTACCGGTTGATTGCTCGCGACACGGTGGAAGAAAAGGTGTTGGAATTGCAGAAGACGAAGAAGGATCTGGCTGCGGCGATCGTGGGTGAGGACAATGCGCTGATACGGAATCTGAAGCGTGAAGATCTGGAGTTGCTGTTGTCGTAGGTGGGCAGGCTCGTAAAGTTTCATGCTGAAAAGACCGATTTGCGGGCATGAACAGACGAAGACTGCTGCTACTGGCTGCGCCGGCTTTATTGCGTGGGGAAGCGCCTATTGTGGGCCGGTGGCGGTCTGTTACTACGACCAAGGGTGGTATTGGGGCAGTTTATGATTTTCGGGCCAACGGAAGCGTTGCTTACAGTTCGGCAGCTATTGTTGAATCCGAGTATGGGTTGGATGGGCAGGTGTTGACGCTTGGGGGGCAGAGGGTAGGGATTGGGTGGCATCCGGATGGGCGGCTGCAATTCAACTTTGGCCAGGATGTGATCGAAGATTTTTCGCGCAAGGGTGAGGTGGTGGATGCGGCGAATCCACTTTTAGGTGAGTGGGCGGGGAGCCGGCTCATGGCGGGAAAGAAAATTCCGGTTTCCATGAAGTTTGAGGCTGGGAACCGGGCGTTAATGGTGCTCTTTTTGAAGACCGAATTGGGACGGTATCAGGGCGGAGCCGGAACGTGGACGATAACTTTACCATCGCTGCCTGCGCGCCAGATTAGAAGCGGGGCCGGTGGAACACTCACGATTACGGCGAAGGGTGGGGACCCGCATGAATTTGCCCGGCTCTAGATTTATGTGATCGAGATTAGCCCGAAGGCTCGCTTGTCCAGCAGGTACACCTATAGGTCGAAATCGATTTTTCGTCCTGGCTTTAGGCAGAGTGAGTGGGGTATCAGGGATGACTGATGTTCAAACAGTTTCTGGAGAAGGCTAGCGGACCGGGATGGCGTAGAGTGATGTGCGGGCAGTGATGAAGAGCATGCCGTTACCAAGTTCTACGTTGGCCCCGGCTTCAGGAAGAAGGATTTTGGCGATAAGGTGGCCGTCTTTGGCAAAGACCTGAGCGCCGTCGCCAGTGCTGGACCAGACGTTGCCGGCTTTGTCGCAACGGATGCCG
>CAZZGS010000965.1:0-2161 GCA_964653845.1 uncultured Bryobacter sp. | reverse complement strand
TAATCAGATTATGTCAGGTTAGGATCTTCTGGATCACCTGACCATGTACATCGGTAAGGCTAACGTCGCGGCCACCAAACTTGTAAAGCAGCTTCTTGTGATCAAGCCCAATCAGCTTGAGGATAGTCGCGTGAAGGTCATGAACCGTGGTGACATCTTCCACTGAGTGCATCCCGACGTCATCCGTAGCCCCGTATACAGTGCCTCCCTTCACACCACCACCGGCGAGCCAAACCGTGAAGGCGGTCTCGTGATGATCTCGCCCGTCACTGATTGGCGAATGCGGTGTACGGCCAAACTCTGTAGCCCAAACAATGAGCGTTTCGTTGAACAGCCCGCGGGCCTTGAGATCAGTGATCAGCGCTGCCACACCCGTATCAGTGATTCGCGCATTCCCTTCATGCCCCTTCTTCAGTTCGCCATGTTGATCCCAGGTGCCGTTATTGCCACCATACACCTCAGGGCAAGTTATCTCGACAAACCGGACGCCCGATTCCACCAATCGTCTTGCCCGCAGACATTGCAAGCCGTATAGACGCTGGTGTTTGTCGGCAGCATCAAGGCCATAAAGCTTCTTGGTAGCTTCGCTTTCCTTGTCGAGATTCAGCACATCAGGCACAGTGGACTGCATCTTGTAGGCCATCTCATAATTGCGAATGGCAGAGTCGATCGCATCATTGGTGCCAACGGTCGAAAGGAATTGCCGGTCTTCTTCCAGCACCACATCGAGCTTGGCACGCTGCAGTGACGAACCCTTGTCGGCTGGCTCAATATTGGCTACGGCCTTGCCTTCAGCCTGAATCGGCATCGCCTGATGCGAAGCAGAAAGAAAGCCATTCGAGAAATTCTCAAGCCCGCCCGGCGGCACTGCGCCGCCATGCAAGAGCACGTATCCCGGGAGATTTTTGTTCTCACTGGAAAGCGCGTAGTTAATCCAAGATCCAAGACTCGGATACCCGCCAACATTGCGGCCCGTATGCATCAGCAGATTCGCACGAGGGTGGAGAGGAAACCCGGAGACCATCGACCGCACGATGGCCATGTCATCCACACACTTGGCCACATTGGGGAAGAGTTCACTCACCCAGGCTCCAGATTGCCCATGCTGTTTGAAACTCCACGGACTCTTCAGCCACTTGCGATTGGTTTCCTTCTTGGCCCCAATCTGATAGAAGCCATCAAAGCTCTGGCCGTTGAGGGCATCGAGCTTCGGCTTGGGGTCGAAGGTATCGATGTGTGAAACGCCCCCGGGCATAAAGCAGAAGATGATGTTCTTGATCTTGGGCGTGAAGTGAAGCGCAGGCCCAGCACTGAGTCGATCTGTCATCATGCAAGCCAGAGCAAGGATTTCGCGTCTCGAACTATCGAACATAAATGAGCTCCTTCAAGTTAAAGATTGCATGCGCAACATCTTTCCATACAGCGCTGCTACTAAGCAGCTTTGCAGCTTCCACCTTATGCAGACTTGCGAGTTCTCTTGTCAGTCCAGCGAAGCGTTCGCGTTCAGCCGCTGAAGGCAATCGTCCCAACGCCGTACGGAACATGATGTCGATGCGAGCCTCAGCTGTTGGAGATTCCTGCTCAATGAGCTTGGCAGCCCAGACGCCAGCTTGATCCAGGACGAACGGGTCGTTGAGCAAAGCGAGTGCCTGTGGCGGAACATTACTTAGGTCACGATTGCCCCGGGCGATGTTCGGATTGGGGAAGTCGAAAGTATCGAGAAAGCGCGAGCCTTCGTGTCGCGTGACCTTGATGTAGATGCTGCGGCGGCCATCCCCATCAAGCGGGCCTTGATGCAGTTTGCGGTAGTCGCTCGGCTCATCTCGGCGCGGCTGTATGCTCGGGCCGTAAAGCGTGCGATCGAGGCGACCAGAGATTGCAAGCAGGGAATCACGAATGGATTCGGCCTCCATACGATGCACAGGATAATGCGAAATCAATTGATTGAGCGGGTCGATGGGGCTTGCCTCTGGTACGGTCTTACCCGATTGCTGGAAGGTATTCGAAAGGGCAATCTCGCGAATCAGCTGCTTTATCGACCATCCATTGGTCACGAACCGGCTGGCCAGATGGTCCAGCAATTCCGGATGAGAAGGCCGTTCACCATAGACTCCAAGGTTGTCGGCGGTAGTAACGATACCGCGGCCAAACATATGTTGCC
>CAZZGS010000964.1:0-2164 GCA_964653845.1 uncultured Bryobacter sp. | reverse complement strand
CGCCCGAAGGATTCTTCCAGGTCTGAATTTCCACGTGCTGCCGCATCTCCGTTGCGGGAGGCCTTTTGCAGACTTCCGGCCAGTTCGTCTATCTGCCTGCCGCTCTGCTCCGCAGCAAAGGCAATACGTTGAATTGACTCGGCACTGGTGCCAAAGCGTTCCGCCAGCTTCTGCACCCGGTCAAACTTCTCCATCAAACTCGAGAAAAAGTTGACCATGGCAGTGACAACAAATGCCGCCGCCATGGTTACGGCTGTAGCGGATGCGAACTGACGAACCTGCCCTCGAGCCCGGTCGAGACCTGTTTGCAGCGCAGCCGTGTTTACGCCAAGCGTTACGTCCAACATGCTCATACAAAAAACCCGCGATGTTCGTTGTCAGGTTCAAGAAAGAGCCGGTAGCCGTAACCATCCCGAGCTTGCCCAAACAGCAAGCTTCTAATGAGCGGCGCCAAGCAGAAGGGGAAAACATCCGTGACCCGAAACAGCCCACGGATGCCGCCAGCAACAAAAACTTCTCCCCCGACTTCAGCCGGGGAACACTTGCCGAGGACAGGCACTGCCATCCAACCGGAGTCAAGATGGAGCATGACCACTTTTTCTTTCCGGTGGATAGCCATGATGTCTCCTTGAGACACGAATTTTATTTCACTCATGTCCCGCTCGAGCTGGGTGTGTCTATCGGAGGTGAAGCAGTTCATGCCCTCCCTGCGATGGCTTAGCGTCCATTTACCTATTGGCTTCACAGGGATTCGCCCAGTTCCTTCAAGTAATAATCCTGGGCATACTTGATGTCCTGTTTCGCGGCTCTGTAAATCAGAGTAGTGGCGCCGGGATCGGTAGTGGTCTGCAATTCCAGCAAGGCAGCAAACCCCTTTTTGTAAGGTGAGGGCGCGATGGCGAGCATGACATGCAGGTTGTGAAGTCGGAGACCTTGCACGAAATTCTTGTGGTAGGCCTTCCGCTCTGGTATGCCAAGCCCCTCAGAGATTTTAGAGTAAGGGTTTGAAGTAATGACGGTGGTGCTCTTCTTTCCAACCGGAACCCGCTGGATCAACTGCTTTAATTGGCCACCATCCCGCACGAACGAGCCAACGACATCTCGATCCTCAAACACGTCTTCGGTCTCGATCCTTTTACGACTATGGAATTCCGGGGATTTCAGCAGCACCATCTCAGTGGCCGAGGGTTTTGGGAAACTCAGGTGGGGAGATTGCACCTTGGCCAGGGCGATATCACAGATTGCGGCCAGACGACGGGTGGGCGAGGGCAGCGCAACCGCAGGGCCCTCGACGAGCTTCAGAGGTCGGATAGGATCGACGGCAGGCTGGGGAACTGTTGGTGTGTTTCCTCGGATTGCCGATAGCTTCCCGACTCGCTCGTTATAGATCCTCCCGGCAGACGCCAGTTTGGTGAAGGTGTCCAGGCCAACAAGGCTTGCTTCAGTCACAGGCTCGTCACCTGGCCGACTAACGGCGTTAATGTTTTCGATAATGTGTGATAGGTCAATCATTGCGCTGCTCATATTTTTTTCTTTCTTTCGTTAGGGTTAAATCGCTTCCCGGCTGGTGCCACTCACACAAGTGAGCGGCATGAGTTCATTCGGTCATTTTCCAGCCGGGCTCTGGCCCTCCATAGTTTGTTGTGTCTGGAGGCCAAAAGCTTTTCCGGCGAACAAAGGTGCTAAGACCTTTGCCCGATCCTCGAGGGAAATCATTGAAAGTTCATTCAACCGGCAAGGGTTAAAGAGAAACTCCCGCGCTGTAGCGAAGTCAGGTCTCCACAGTCCGCTCCGCACATTGCGGAGACATTTGGCCGCAGGGACGTTCAGCTTGCGCCCGACTTCCGTTGCCGTTAAAAGTTGAGGAATCGAAGTGTGCATACCTTGGAACGATGTCAAAACCCGAGTGCGCGAGCGCCCGGGTTCCCAGATGCACGCAAATAGGTAGCCGTGGACGCACCCATTGCGCCATAGCTTGCGCCAATTTCTGGGGGAAGCTGCGCTCTAGAACAACATGAGTTTATTAAGCCGTCTTGGTTCAACCCTTTTAAAAGATTCCTTAATGCTGGGATGTGGGGGATGTGGGGGCCAAAGGAACCCACCCCCACATCAAACTTCCAAACATTCTCTTCTTTAATATTCGACATATGTGGGGGATGTGGGG
>CAZZGS010000963.1:0-2164 GCA_964653845.1 uncultured Bryobacter sp. | reverse complement strand
CCCTCTTGGCGGCTTCAACCTTTTTACGATTTAAGTCGCTCATCATTGCCAGAAGCCTTCGCGTCTCTGCTGCGGTATGCCAAGCGACTCCTTCGGCTTCAGCCTCAATCAGATCCAGGAATCGTGACTCTCTTCGAGGAGGTGGCGGCAAGCGCCACCAGACCCATGATGCACGGGCTTCCTCAGGCATCTTCGCCTCTGCTGCGATGAGATTGGCTGGATGCCACTCCGGATTCGGTAGCCTGGTCGACAAATCAACCGCAATCTCGGCATCCTTCGCAACGGCAACAATGAACAGTCTGGGTCTGGATTGCGGAACGAAGTGTACTGCATCCATTACCAGAGCACCAAAACGATAGCCAGCACTTGCCAGGGCCAACCCAATTGCCGCAAAGTCTTTCCCTTCATGAGAAGTGATTGCTCCACAAACGTTTTCAAGCACAATCACTTTGGGTCCCCGGCCCTCTAGTTTCAATTCCTCCATCAGCCGCCAGAACTGCCAAAACGTACCAGACCGCTCCCCGGCTAGGCCCCGATAGTCGCCAGCAAGCGAAAGATCCTGGCAAGGAAAGGATCCCCAGGCAAGATCCGCGCGGCCAGGCAGATCATTGCCGGTCAAGGTGCCAATGTCTTGAATCCGTAAATCCGCATCACCCCAATTTGCCTTATAGCTTGCCCCCTTCTTCTCATCGAAGTCATTCGCAAAAACGCAGGACCAAGAATCACCAAGGCCAGCCCGCGCCATTCCTCCTCCCGCAAAAAACTCGTAGAAATTAGGCATCTTCAGGTCAATCTTACCTGATGGTGGCTCGACCATCGGTGAGAGCTGTCCAATCCCAACAACGCCATCGCTGCCAATTGAGCATTCTGGCCATTCAAACAATTCAAGCTGCATCACAGACTTCACATCGGCAAGAATTTAAAAGTCTTCTGAATAGCAAATCAACGGTTTACAGCAACCTAAAGTCAGAGTCGGTGTCCAGAGCGGCAATACCCACTGAAAGAGTGAAAGCCACATCCCTGATTAGCTTGAAGGAGCACCTCGGAGAGAAAACTGAGTGAAAACTCGAAAGCTCAATCGTTTATCGAATTGACGTCACCAAACAAGCGAGGCAGCAAATCAATCTGGCCAATTAATACGAGATAGTTGAACGGTGACGCGTCGTAGACGACAACCATCATTACATCAGGAAGGCTCGAATCGCATCTCCGACGAGTAACCTCGGATGTGATTGATCCGATGTGAACTTTATCGTTCACAAGTATTTTCAACAAGTTCTCAACTCCTATCCCCAACAAAACAAGCCACCCCACCCTCATACACCGCCAATCCAGTAAACGTGCCTTGTTAGCTTACCCACATGGCAACCCCATCCGCAAACGCAACAGCGAGCGCGCCGTCGCCCGCACCTGACACATCATCGAAGAAAACGATGACCGATGCCGCTCTGGCGGCAAACCGCTCCAACGCGCAGAAATCAACTGGCCCCAAGACCGCCTCCGGTCGCGCCAAATCCGCAACCAACAGCGTCAGCCATGGCCTCACCGCCACTTCTGAACTCTTCCTCAACCCGGAAGACCAGCTCAACTACGAAACCCTCAAGGCCAGGCTCCGCGCAGAATGCCTCCCCGGCTCCCAACTCGAAGAGCAAGCCTTCCTCCGCTTCGCCTTCTCCACCTTCCAGGCCCAGCGCGCCCAAGCCTTCGAAGTCCAGACACAAGACCGTTGGCTCGACAATCCCGAAAACCCCAACTTCTTCAATCAAATGGAACGCTTCGTCAAACTCACCGCTCTCCTCGAACGGCGCGCCGACAAAGCTCTCAACGAACTCCGCAGACTCCAGGCAGACCGCATCACTTCCATGCGTGTTCACGGCGAACTCTACTGCCTCGGAAAAAAAGTCGACATCCCGGCCAGCTTCCCCACAACCGAACTTCTTAAGTCCAACCTCTCCCAAACCAGCCCTGGCATCCTGGCCGTTTACGCGCTGAGTTTCCTCCAGGAAGTCAAAGACATCATTGAGAACCAAACACCGCCAAAGGATGACAAATGACCCCCTCCTTATGGCTCAAGGTGATAAGTCAGCTCGCCAGCCTCTACAGCCACCTTCAGCGAATTCTGTCGCGGCGGCGCTTTTTGTCGTTTCACACGTTCTTGGCGACA
>CAZZGS010000962.1:440-2166 GCA_964653845.1 uncultured Bryobacter sp. | reverse complement strand
CTTAGGGACCCAAGGCATTGTACTCTCGTTTCAGGGCTCTTTTAGTAGCGCTGAAGCGGTTCGAAAGTAGTTTCAAAGGACCCACAAAGTCCATAACGAGTATAGCAGTGACAGAAGAAGAGCTCAGCCAAAAACAGCTTGAGGCGCCGTCTGGGAGTTTTACTCTCAAGGTGGACGGTCAAGGTCGTTTGGCCATTCCCCGGGAATGGGAGCACTACTTCATTGGCAAGCTGGACGAGAAGGAGTTTTTCATCACCTTCGAGAAGAGCTGGCTGAAGATTTTTCCGCGGAAGATTTGGATTAAGCAGAATGCGACTGCGTTCCGGGAGAAGTCGGAGGAAGAGTACGAAGACTGGAGCATCACGATGCAGCATTACGGCGTGATGACGGGATTCGATAAAGAGTACCGGCTCACTCCGAGCCAGACATTGCGGACGGAGATGAACCTGAAAGGCGCCGAGTTGATCATGATGAATCACCAAGGCACTCTGCGGGGGATGTTGAAGTCCGATTACGAACAGCGTCAGCGCGTCGCTGAAGAAGCCACCAACAAGCAACAGTCCCGGCCGGATGGGCCGCGGATGCTCTAACCGAAATCAGATGCATGCACTACCCCGTACTACTACCGGAGACCATGGAATGGATGAACATCCATCCGGGTGGCGTGTACGCGGATTTCACCTGTGGAATGGGAAATCATACGCGGGCTATCGCGGAGCGGGCAGCGCCGGCGGTGGTGTATGCGCTGGACCGGGATGCCGAGTCGCTGGCGATGGCGCGGGCGAATTTGGCGGACGGCCCGCAAAACATAGAATTTATTCACACGGCTTTTTCGGAGGCACCACGGGTGCTTCGGGAGCGGGGTGTGGGGAAGCTGGACGGACTAACGGCAGACCTGGGCGTATCGCGGGTGCAGTTAACGGGTCAGCGCGGATTTTCATTCTCGACGGACGGTTTTTTGGACATGCGCTTAGACGCTTCGCAGGGGGTTACAGCCGCGGAGTTAGTCAATCAGCTACCGGAACGAGAGTTAGCGAATTTGTTGTTCAACTTAGCCCAAGAAAGGAGGAGTTACGTCATAGCCAGAGCACTCGTGCGGAATCGGCCGATATACTCATCGCTGCAATTAGCAGAGATTGTATCGCGGTCGGTTCCCCGTACGAGCCACAAGTTACACCCGGCCACATTGACGTTTATGGCTCTTCGGATGGCTGTAAATCAGGAGTTGGACGAGGTTACCGCGCTGATGGAAGCGCTTCCCGAGTTATTAAAGCCCGGCGCGCGAGCCGCCGTAATCGCTTTTCATTCGGGGGAAGCAAAGATTGTCAAAACGTATTTTCAACGCTTGCACAAGGAAGGGCGGGCGCGACTATTAACCAAACATGCCGTCAAACCGGCGGATCGGGAAGTATTTGAAAATTCAGCCAGCCGCAGCGCCACGCTCCGCGTACTGGAATTAATATAAACGAGTTAGTTGGGAATGTCGAGGGGGAAGTAGAAGATGACAAGTTTTGTAAGTGTATTTAACCGAGTGCTTCCGCTGATTGCGGGTAGCGAACGGAATGAGTTTAAGGAACGGATGACACCTCGGGCCGAGCCGTGCGCCTTGCGCGCGATGCCGAACGAGGAAATCCATATCTTTATCAAGCGGATCGATAACAACCACGTAATCCGCACGGAAGACAAGCAGGCGACGGCGACCTGCTATCGGTCGATTGGAATGGCA
>CAZZGS010000962.1:0-430 GCA_964653845.1 uncultured Bryobacter sp. | reverse complement strand
GGGTATGATTGTCCCGACGGCCTACGGGAAGCTAGCTGGTTACCAGATTGAGCGTTCCCAGGAAGAGCAGGCGCGGCTGCGAAAGCAACTGGCGCAGCTCGAGGCGCAGGAAGCTCAGTTGGTGAGCCCGGCGACGCTGGCGCGGATTGCGGATGACCAGAAGTTTGTCGAAGCTTCGACGGAGACGATGGTCGTCCTGACCATCGACCGGTCGACTGCTTTGGCGATGAACAAAGGTCCGCAGAAGTAGAAACAGTTTTTCCATGCCGGGGGCGGCTGGCTTCCATTCCTACTCCCCCGGCGCGAACTTCGGTTCGCGCAACAGCCGCTCCCGGATTCTTTCGATTTTTGTACTTGAATTTCCTCCCCCGAAGGAAAGGCCGCAAGGCCCTGGAAGTAGGGCGAGCGTGCTTACTGCACAAGTGAGTAA